>NZ_JAEQDD010000011.1:0-66611 GCF_020737885.1 Microcoleus sp. PH2017_34_RAT_O_A
CTTGTAGGGCAGATAAGATTGTCAAACTCACCAATTATCGGGAAATTATCTGCGTCTATCAGTGTTTGTTTCAAAAGTATCTGCGGTTAGCCGATTCATAGATTTATGTAGCGCGATCGCCAATGGTTGGCATCAAAAGGTTTATCATGATTTTTGGGTTAGCACGGGAACTCTCCCAAAAATTCTATTGACTCTCTGACCACTTTTGTATATATGACCACATTTATTTCCATTATACAAATAATGCATACAAAAAGCAGAGTGTCAAGCAAAAAAACATGAAAATCATCGAATCTTCTAGGCGAGTTCTTGTTTGCCAAAACCGCACTTGTCGCAAGCAAAATGCAGCCAAGGTACTGACAACTTTTCAGCAATTGTCCGGTGCAGAAGTGGAAGTTGTCGCTAGTAGTTGTTTGGGACAGTGCGGTAACGGGCCGATGGTGTTGGTGCTACCAGAAGAGGTTTGGTATAGCGGTGTTTCTGCTGAAGAAGTTGCGGCAATTACCGATCGACATTTGCGGGGTGGAAAGCCGATAGAGGCGATGCTTTATCGTAAGTTTCACCGCCATTCTGTAGGGGCGGTACCCCCGAACCCGCCCGCCGATGTTTAAGCTTTTTTGCCGTGTACTTGAATGCGTTTGTCGGTTTTTTGTTTCTTCACCCAAGAGAGAAATTTCTGGAGTTGGGGGTCATTTTTGAGCTTTTCTAGGGTGTTGAGTTCTTGGGCGAGGTGTTTGTTGTCGAAGAGAGAGTGAATCTGGCGGTGACAGGCCGAGCAAATGTCGATCGTCGGACTGGGATCTTCGTTCTTCCGCTTGGTGTTTTGTTTGGGGATGAGGTGGTGGGCGGTTAATGCTTCCATTTGTCGATCGCACAATTCGCACTGCATAATTTCCTCAATGCTGGTGGATGGGAGAATTGCTTCTTTTAATTTAGCGTAATTTAGGGCGATCGGCTTTGAGATCGTGGCCGGGTTTGTAGTGAGGACTTTAGTCCTTCTTTTGATGAGGACTGAAGTCCTCACTACAAACTGTCGATCGCACTTCGCAAACAATAAAAAACCCCCAACCGGGGGTCTTAATTTCAGGTGGGACAGACCTCTTGCCTGCCCGCTAAGTACAAAAGCCTACGCTCAAATTATGTACAGCAGCACAAACAAAACAATCCAGATCACATCGACAAAGTGCCAATAAATCTCAGTCGCTTCGATGCCGAAGTGGTGTTCGCTGGAATAGTGATCTTGTACGCGCGATCGCCAAACGACCCCAGCCATCAGCACCACTCCAAACGTCACGTGCAAACCGTGAAAAGCAGTCAAAACGTAAAAGCAACTGGCATACAAATTAGTCGTCAACCCAAACTCTAAATGAGTATATTCGTAAACTTGACCGCACAAGAAAACGACGCCCATAGCGATAGTCACGAGCAACCAATTTCGCATACCCGTCGCATCATTCTTTTTGATCGCAGCATCCGCATTGTGAATCACAAAACTACTAGCAATCAGAATCACCGTGTTAATTCCCGGCAGCAATAACTCGCGATCGGGTGTACCTTCAGGCGGCCACATCGGGGCCATCGCCCGATAAATCAAATACGCGGCAAACATACCCATAAATATCATGCCTTCAGATCCCAAGAACACAAGTACGCCTAGCATTCTGTGGTCGGGATGCTCTTCGCCGTGCGCTTCTATTTCGGCGCTGTGGTGGTAATTTAGAGCCGTTTTTTCTGGATCGATCGCTGGAATTTGTTGCATAATAAATTGCTAGTTGGTAATGGATGTTGAAGGAAGAAGGAAGAAGGAAGAAGGAAGAAGGAAGAAGGAAGAAGGAAGAAGGAAGAAGGAAGAAGGAAGAAGGAAGAAGAAGGAAGAAGGAAGAAGGAAGAAGGAAGAAGGAAGAAGGAAGAAGAAGGAAGAAGGAAGAGAACATTCGTGCCAACAATTGTCTGAAAATCTTTGTATCTCTCGTTTATAGCGGAGGCTCGATCCCCCTAAATCCCCCTTAAGAAGGGGGACTTTGAGTGTGTCCGGTTCCTGCATTCTCAAGGGGGGCTTTGAGTATGTCCAATTCCTGCATTCTCAAGGGGGGTTTTGAGTATGTCCAATTCCTGCCTTCTCAAGGGGAGCTTTGATTGCTTCTTGTCCCCCCCGACCTAAGGGGGGCTAGGGGGGATCGAGAGCTTAATCGTCAGACAGCAGAGCGGTACTAGGTTTGACGTGTTTGTTGACTGATGACTGATGACGTTCGCGAGCGGGGACGCTCGCGCTAATCACTAATGACTAATTGCTATCTTGACTTTCATCACCAGGAGAATCAACGTTTATCTCTGATTCAGGCTCGACCAAAGTAGCAGTCCCGCCAAAGAAAGTGGAAACTTGAGCCTCCGCAATCGGAATACCCCGTTTCTGGGCGTTGCGTGTCGCATTTTCCCTCAACTTCAGCCTGAGACGTTCGCCAGTGTTCTGAATTTTTTCCATGCCGTAATCGTAAGGCCCGGTTGCCAATACCGGTATTCCTTCAAAATTTTCGATCGGCGGTGGCGAAGTCGTCATCCATTCCAAACTTAAAGCTTGCCAAGGATTGTCACCTGCTTTCGGGCCGTACCTCCAACTCCAAATCACGTTAACAATAAACGGGATTGTCGAGACTGCCAGCATATAAGCGCCCACAGTACAAATGACATTAATTGTCGTAAATTTCGGGTCGTACATTGCCACCCGCCTGGGCATTCCCTGCATCCCCAAAGCGTGCATCGGCAAGAAAGTTACAGTAAAGCCCACATAGGTTAAAACAAAGTGAACTCTACCCCAAAATTCGTTAAGCATCCGCCCCGTCATTTTGGGGAACCAGTGGTAAAAAGCCGCGTAAATTCCAAACACTGAGCCGCCAAACAGCACGTAGTGTAAGTGAGCGACGATAAAATAAGTATCGTGAACGTGAATGTCGAAAGGTACGGAAGCTACCATGATCCCGGTGATGCCACCGAGGAGGAATGTTGAGATAAAACCCATCCCAAATAACATCGCACTCACTAGGCGGAGTTTGCCGCCCCAAATAGTTGCCAACCAGCTAAATATTTTGATCCCAGTGGGTACGGCGATGATCATGGTGGTGATCATGAAAAACATCCGCAGCCAGCCGGGAGTACCGCTGGTAAACATATGGTGCGCCCACACGATTAAGCCCAAAAAGCTGATGGCGAGACTGGAATAGGCGATCGCCAAATAACCAAAAATTGGCTTGCGCGAGTGCACTGGCAACACTTCTGAAATCACCCCAAAAAAGGGCATGATCATAATGTAAACAGCCGGGTGCGAATAAAACCAGAATAAATGCTGGTAGACGACCGGATCGCCGTTACCAGTCGGGTTAAAAAATGCCGTTCCCGCTAACAAGTCAAAGGATAGCAAAATCAAGGCTGCTGCTAGCACTGGAGTAGCAACTAAAGTCAGCGCTGAAGTCGCAATCATTGCCCAGCAAAACAAAGGCATTTCATTGAGACTCATGCTCGGAACCCGCATCGTGAATATGGTAACGGCAAAATTTACCGCCCCCAAAATCGAAGAAGTTCCCAGGAACAAAACGCTGAGAATCCAAATTTCTTCCCCCATTTGAGCAGTAACTAAGCTCAAAGGCGGATAGGAAGTCCAACCAGCCTGGGGAGCTCCCACCAAAAAACTGCTCAACAGCAATACGCCGGCTACGGGAATCATCCAAAAAGCCAGGGCATTGAGCCGGGGAAATGCCATATCTTTTGCCCCAATCATCAGGGGAATCAAAAAGTTAGCAAATCCGGCGCCTGCGGGGACAATCCATAGGAAAATCATCACCGTGGCGTGAACAGTAAATAAACTGTTATAGAGTTCCGGGGCGACAAAATCGGAGTCGGGTGTGGCGAGTTCGGTTCGCACTAAGGTAGCCATCACGCCGCCGATTAGATAGAATCCAAAAGTTGTAACTAGGTATTGAATACCGATGACTTTGTGGTCGGTATTAAATGTGAAATAATCTCGCCAATGTCTATCGGCGGGTGCTGTTCCGCGAGCATCTATGTTGGCAGTTTCTTGGAACTGTGCTTGTGTCATAGTTATTAGTCATTAGTTATTAGTCATTAGTTATTTGCTCTGGATTAAATATCCATTGCCAGGAACTAATGACTATTTTTTGTGATGAGTTGGATGAAGTTGTTCTAGACTTTCGGGATTAATTTTTATTTCCCTGACGTAGGGAGCTAAGAATTCCCCGTCTGACATTTTTTCGGGATTGATGGCAACTGCTTGCTCTAAGTTTTGAGCGCTAGCAACTTGCTGTTCTTTCACCCAAAGGTCGAAGTCTTCGGGTGTGTGAACGAATGCTACAGCTTTCATTGCTCCGTGATATGCGCCGCACAATTCAGCACAAACAATTCGGTATTCGCCGACTTTGTTTGGTATAAATCTTAGTTCGCTTCCTCGCCCAGGAATTGCATCTTGTTTGAGCCGAAATTCGGGCATCCAAAATGCGTGCAGCACGTCTTGAGCTGCAAGATTTAGCTGTACGTCGCCGTTGAGTGGCATATGCAGTTCACCGGAACTAACGCCACTTTCTGGATAGCTAAAAATCCAGGCGTACTGCAAACCCATGACATTTACTACTAAGTCTGCTGGTTTTTCTTCGTTTTCTGGGGCAGCACCTACGCCTAGGGCAATTTGTTTTTCTGGCTGAATTTGAGGTGCTTTTTGTGGTGTATCTGACAGGGTGCCTGCGATCGCACTTCCGCGCATTTTAGAGTGCGATTGCATTGTACCGTGATCGTGATTACCCATCGGATCGAGGCCACCCATTGAGTTGTAAATCTCAAAACTGTAGACTCCGATACCTAAAATAATCACCGCTGGTAGGGCTGTCCATAGAATTTCTAAGGGAAAGTTATCATGCCAAGCTGGCCCGTCTGTATTGTCTCCTTCACGACGGCGATATTTAATTACAGCAACGACTATCACTCCGTGGACTAGGATAAATAATCCTATGGAAAGTGTCATCATTGTGTTGAATAGTCCGTCTATCTGCGATGCTTGAGCCGAGGCGGCGATCGGCATTAATCCATGATTCTGGCCGTACCAGAGACTGATCAGAGTCACTCCGATGCCGACGAGCATGGTGAGGATGGAACTTGGAATGTTCAAGCTAGTACCTTTTAGTAGCGACACTTCTTCGCTGGAATAATTAGGGAAGCGCCTCTGGGTTGTCAATTTTTAATTGTAGATTGACATTTTGAACACAATGCCTATCTTAAGGCTTACTTAATGCTTAGTATTTTTGGGCGATCGCTCCTTCGCATGAATACGGCTTATGTCCCTTGACAAAAATCAGAAAAAATGGTAACAAATTTGTTTTCTTTGCTACTAAATTTGAGATTGTTTTTCAAACACCATTAAATGCTGCTGGGGTAACATATCTTTTGTCTCTTTCCATACTAAACCGACGGCGGCCATTTCTTTTTTCACCTGTTTCTGGGTCATTTTGTGCAAACCTTTAATGGGAAGCAGCGGATTTTCGCCCCGATACTCGATCGATACTGTGCGGCCTCCTGGTTTCAGTGCTTTGACAATTCCTTGCATCATTTCTCTGGGATATGCGAATTCGTGATAGGCATCCACCATCACAACTAAATCGACGCTGTTTTCCGGCAAATTGGGATTGTCGATACTTCCCAAAACTGGCTCAACGTTAGCGATATTTTTTTCTTGTTTATTTAATTCAATAAAGTTGAGCATTTCCGGCTGTACGTCAACGGCGAAAACTTTTCCTTCGGGAACTAGGGGGGCGATACGAAAGCTAAAATATCCGGTTCCGGCTCCAATGTCTGCTACAATGTCGGTTGGTTTTAAATCTAGATTGTTGACTAATCGAGCTGATTTTTCTTCCATGCCACGAGATGGTCTTTCCAGCCAACTAGCGCCTTGATATCCCATGACTTGGGCAATTTCTCGACCCATGTAAAATTTGCCGGTGCCGTCGGGATTGTGGATTGTTCGCTGCTGATAGATTGTATCTTGGTTGGCGATTTTATTGGCTGCTGATGCGCCGAGATTGAGCGGAAATACGCAAACTATTGTCAGGATGATTGCTGTTAATAATTTAATTAATTGTGGGATTTTATTCACGGTATTTATGATTGTGTATTTGAATGGTTACTCGCGATCTGCCCATTGGTGACGACTTAATGTTAAACGTAATTAGGTACGTAGTTGCGCTTGGGCGCTCTTTATAATATAAGCTAAGAGCGCTGAAGCGCAACTACGTACCTTAGGAATATTGAGAATAGTTCAAGATTTAGCTGACGGCGGATGATAATAATTTGATTGTACCAGCAGTTGCGTCGATTTCGACTTCTTTGCCGATCGGCAAAGTGAACTTATCCCGAATGTGTCCCACCATCGAACCGTACCAGGCGGGAATATTCAAGGGGCGAATGCGATCCGTCAAGACTTGAGACAAGGTGAGGGACTCTTGCGGTTTTTCGGCCTCGCACTTGGTGCACTGTCCGAAAACAAAACCGGATATTTTATCAAGAATGCCTGCTAATTGGAGCTGCGTCAACATTCGATCGATACGATAAACCTCTTCGCTAACTTCCTCGACAAACAAAATACTGTTTTCCCAATCCGGCAAATAAGCTGAACCGATTAGTGTTGAGATTACTGATAAATTGCCGCCGATGAGTTTTCCCCTAGCTGTGCCGCGCCGGATGGTCTCTACAGGCATAGTTTTGGAGTTTTGCATGGTCACAGAACCTCCGTCAAACAAAACTTTTTTGACGTAATCTACTGTAAAGGGACTCCAACTTGAGACACCTAAAGGGCCGTGAAAAGTAACTATATTAGTTTTAGCATGAATTGCCAATAATAGGGCAGTAATATCGCTGAATCCCATAATAATTTTGGGATTGTTGCGGATTGTATTGTAATCCAAGAGCGGCAAGATGCGACCGCAGCCCCAGCCGCCCATCCCGGTAAAAATAGCTTGCACTGAGTCGTCGGCAAAGGCTGCGTTGACATCGGCGGCGCGATCGGCATCTTTGCCTGCTAAGTAGCCGTAGCGGTCGTAAAAATGCTCTCCTAGCTTAACTTTTAAGCCTAGGTTATCCAGCACTTTGAAAAATTGCTGCACTTCTTTTTCGTAGTTGAAAGCGGCAGGATTGATTAAGGCTACTGTATCGCCGACTTTGAGGCGGCGCGGCTCGATCGCACTTTTCGACAATAGGTTGTTTTGGGCGATGGGTAAAAGCTGAGTACCAATAGCAGTCAGCCCAAAAGTTCTGAGCAGGTAGCGGCGGGCGAAAGTCATAACTGTTAGGTAATTTGTGCTATAATTGTATAGCAAAATTTCTGCCAGCTCAGCTAAAAATTGCCAGTTGCGAATGAAAACAGACAGTAAAATCTCAGCTAAAAAATCCTGGGCCAAATCTTTAGCCCGTCCTGCTGCGGAGTTTCCGCTGACTCAGCTATCGGTTAAAAGTGGTAAAATTCCCGACGGATTGCGCGGCAGTCTCTACCGCAACGGGCCGGCACGTTTGGAACGCGGCGGTGTTGCTGCGGGACACTGGTTTGATGGCGACGGTGCAATTTTGGCAGTACATTTTACTGATGTCGGTGCTGCTGCTGTTTATCGCTACGTGCAAACAGCGGGATATCTAGCTGAAGAAAAAGCCGATCGATTTCTCTACAGTAATTACGGCATGACAGCGCCGGGCCCTGTGTGGTTGCGGTGGACGAAAACAGTTAAAAATGCTGCGAATACTTCTGTTTTAGCTTTGCCCGATCGCCTTTTGGCACTATGGGAAGGTGGGCCGCCTCATAGCCTTGATTTACAAACCCTAGAAACTCTGGGAACGGACGATTTAGGCAATTTAGATAAGGAATTTAGTTATTCCGCTCACTGCAAGTGCGATCCGATTACTGGGAATATTTTTAATTTTGGAATTACACCGGGTCTGAGTCCAAAATTGAATGTGTATAAAAGCGATTTTACTGGCAAAGTCGTACAAAAATCAACTGTTTCTTTAGATGGAATTTCCCCGATCCACGATTTTGTGTTTGCGGGAAAGTATTTGATATTTTTTATTCCGCCGGTGCAAGTCAATTTGTTGCCATTGTTAGCGGGAATTAGCAGTTATAGCGAGTCCTTTAAGTGGAAACCGGAATTAGGAACGCAGATATTAGTTTTTGAATCGGAAACTCTGTCTTTAGTTAGTCGCGGCGAAACCGATGCTTGGTTTCAGTGGCATTTTGCTAACGGTTTTGTCAAGGAAGATGGTTCGGTGGCGGTAGATTTTGTGCGCTTTGCTGATTTTACAACTAATCAGCGACTGAAAGAAGTAGCGACTGGTGAAACTCACACCGATGCGGAGGGTATTCTTTGCCGAGTGCATCTCAATCCTTTGACAGGGAAAGTGACAGGAATAGAAGAATTGTTGGATAAACCTTGTGAGTTTCCGGTTGTACCTGCTTCAGAAGTAGGACAAGACTCGCGGTATATTTATCTGGCAATGTATCGGCCTGATGTTGATATTGTAGCGGAACGTTACGGCGCGATCGCCCGTTTGGACACGCAAACCCGCAATCTCACAATTGCCGACTGCGGCGAAAATCGCTATCCCGCAGAACCCATCTACGTTCCAGATATTTCATCGGAGAAAGGTTGGATTTTGACAGTTATTTACGACGGCAATTCTGATAGCAGCGAAGTGTGGATATATGAGTGCGACGGACTTTCGCGCCCGCCTGTTTGTCAGCTAGAATTGCCTGGTGTCATACCTTTGGGCTTTCACGGTACTTGGAAATCGACCGTCTGAGAAGATTGTAAAGAAGTGTTGCGGAAGATTTATTAAAAATTGTTGCAGCTTTGAGGTGGAGTTGTTAACGTGTGTGTAGATAGGAGATTCTCATATCTAGGAGGTTTCATCAGTTGACAGTTGACAGTTGACAGTTGACAGCTACCTATAGCCGTCGATAGAAGAGGATTGGAGCAATGAATCATTTTGTTTGATTTTCCCCTAAATGGGGAAGCTTCAGACCCAATTTTAAGGTATGGAATTTATGCTCTGTATTGCTCAAAAATCCCGGCGAAGGTCATTCGCGACTACACAAACAAAGTCTGCCTTCGCAGACTAAAGAAAGAGGGAAATTAAGCCAAAGTCGGTATGATTTTCCACCTGGTTTTCCCATCTCAGGTTTGTCTGCTTGAATGAGGTTGAGTAGCCAGATTTACAACCAATTTCTGGCAAACCAAAAGTTTAGTTCAACTCACGCGCCCGTTGGCGATTCAAAAGTTTTGAGTTAACTCCACAAAATTCATAACTCGCAACTTATAACTTCGCGCGCGGTGAGTATCAAAATCAGAGGGTTTTATCTATGCAGCTTCAAGGAAAAACAGCTCTAGTTACAGGGGCTTCACGTGGAATTGGGCGATCGATCGCCCTGGAATTAGCCAGACAAGGAGTCAAACGCTTGCTGATTGTAGCGCGCAACCGCCACCAGTTGATCGAATTGGCAGAGGAAATCGATGTTTTTGGTACAGAAGTAGTGCCGTTAGCTTTAGATTTAACTCAGTCAGTGGCGGTGAATATTGCGATCGCCCAAGCTTGGCGAGATAACGGCCCGATTCACCTGCTAGTCAACTGTGCAGGCGTCGCGCACCAAGCATCATTCTTGCGATCGCCGCTACCGTTAATTGAGGAAGAAATCGCCTTAAATTTGCTCGGAACCTACACAATCACCCGGTTAATAGCGAGGCGAATGGCTGCCCAAAAAGACGGAACAATCGTCAATGTTTCGAGCTTGATGGGCAAAATTGCCGCTCCTACAATGGCAACTTATTCTGCTACTAAATTTGCCATTTTGGGCTTTACCCAAGCATTACGCAGCGAGTTAGCCGCCTACAATGTCCGAGTCACAGCTTTGCTACCATCTCTCACAGATACCGACATGGTGCGAGACTTAGAACAATTCCGCTGGGTAGTGCCCACAACTCCCGAAAAAGTTGCCCTAGCACTTGTCGCGGGATTGCACAAAGATGCGCCGGAAATCTTGGTAGGATATCAAAGTCATTTAGCAGTTTGGTGTCACAGAATTGCGCCTTGGTTGCTGGATTTGGTGTTGCGGATGGCAACTCCTGAACTTAGGGATAAATCCCAGCGCGATCGCAAATTGCGATCGGTTTTAGCTGGCGGGCGATAAATCTGTTTCGGCTACGTAGGGTGCGCTTCGGCGCACCTTACGGTTACTCGGCGGTTGAAACCGCGTCTACACAAACGATGTCCGCCTCCGCGGACTAAGAAATAAAGCGATCGCAGGGTGTACGTTTCTGTTAAAGTTAATATTATTCTAAATAATATTAAGCTTGCCAGAATGAACAATATAAAATCATTACTGAATTACAAGAGTAGCCAAAAACAAAAAATTTCAGTTCCTCCAAGTCCTCTGGTTGAATTTGCCTCAAGTTGGCGGATAGCTTGGGGGAAAATAGACGCGATCGCAGATGATGCAGCGTGGCGAGAAGGTCAAATTGCGATTATTTGCTCTAACCCAAGTGTTCAGCTAATTCTCAGTCCCTCTGAAAAATTTGTGATTGTAGGCGATATTTGGCTCAGCAATCGATCGCAATTGCTGGAAAAATTGGGCATTTCTGCGAGTAGTTGGCAGGGGTGCGATCGCCAATTAGTGGCTCAACTGTGGGAACGCTGGGGCCCTGAATGCTTGCCGCTGCTGGCGGGTATGTTTGCGTTTGCGGTTTGGGATCGTCAATCGCAGGTTTTGCGGCTGGCGCGCGATCGCACGGGCGCGCGCACTCTGTACTACACTACTGTTGGCGCGACTCGCTGGATTGCGCCTCAACTGCGGGCGATCGCAAAATACCACTCAAGGGCGATCGACCTCACAGCCCTGCGAGATTACCTCTGTTGTTCGTTCGTTCCAGGCGATCGTACCCTGTGGCAGCAAGTCCGAGAACTGCGCCCAGGAAGCATTTTAAGCATTCCTGACGAGACAATTTCGGCATACTGGGAACTGCGAGAACAAGTTGTCGAGGCGGAACAATCTTTAGAATGGCACGGCGCGAGATTGCGAACTCTTTTAGATGAAATTGTCCGGGAATATTTGCCAGCAAATCAACCTGTAGGCGTCTTTCTTTCCGGCGGGTTAGACTCTAGCTGCATCGCGGCTTTAGCTGCTCAATTTTGCGATCGACCAATTCACACTTACTCAATTCATTTTGGCGAAGAATGCGCCAACGAATTAGAGTTTTCCAGTTTAGTCGCCCAACACTGTCAAACTGAACACCACATTTTAGAAATTAGCTTTCGGGATATGTGGGAAAAGTTGCCAGAAACTATGGGTTACTTAGACGATCCGATCGGCGATCCGCTGACAGTGCCAAACTTGCTATTAGGAAGAATGGCGCGGGAATCAGTCGAAGTAATTCTGAACGGCGAAGGTGGCGATCCTTGTTTTGGTGGCCCCAAAAATCAACCAATGTTAATGAACAGCTTGTACAATTCTGTCACGAACTTGGATTCACTGCCAGCATATTTGCTTTCATTTCAAAAGTGCGCTGCGGATTTACCTCAACTGTTAAAACCGGAAATTTGGGCAGCGATGCAAGCAGAACCTTCGGTATTTAGTGCGGATTTGAATGCAAGCGGCAATTATCTGAATCGATTAATGGCATTAAATATCAAGTTTAAGGGGGCTGACCAGATTTTGACCAAAGTGAACAACTTGACTCAAGCTGCGGGCTTGCACGGGCGATCGCCTTTGTTCGATCGGCGAATCGTGGATTTGAGTATGACGATTCCGCCTGAGTACAAATTATCCGGGGTTGTGGAGAAAGCTGTGCTCAAACAAGCGGTGGCAAATTTGCTGCCGGCTCAAATTTTAGACAGGCCCAAAAGCGGGATGCTAGTTCCCGTACAGCAAGGGTTTAAGAGGTTTTGGCAGCGGGAGGCTAGGGGTTTGCTATTGTCAAGAAGAGCTGCTATTGCTCCTTATTGTAATCAATCTTTAATTGCTCAATGGTTAGATTATGAAGGAGATACTTGGGGGCGTTATGGCGTTAAGCTGTGGCTATTGACAAGTTTAGAGCTTTGGCTGCAAGGTAATAAGTAAGATCATGTCCGAGCGATTGCACATTATATTTGTAGGGACTTAGGCAGTGCCCATTAGTGTCAACTTAAGCCTGAAACCCCTGAGAATTCTCGCTTTTACCCCAGTCTAGATCCCCCTAAATCCCCCTTAATAAGGGGGACTTTGAGGATATTTCTTGTCCCCCCCTTATTAAGGGGGGTTAGGGGGGATCGAAACTTTGATACCAACAAGAGAGACGGCCGGTTTGACGTTAAGTTGACACCAATGGGCACTGCCGTGTCCTTTCCTCGTAACCCCACAAACCTCAACCAAAACTGTCAACAACATAGATAGAACTCTCCGTGCCACCTAGCAGAATCAAAGTGCTATCATCGCCACCTAAATCTCGACTACCCGCAATTCCTCGATTCAAAATTTGAATCAGTTTTTGAGGACTAAACGATTCCAATTCTACATAATTACCTAATTCCAACCACTGCAATTCCTCAGCAGATAAATCTTGGCGAATCTCTGGTCGCAATTTCACAGCATCTCGTGCATTTTTTTCGGAACTCAAAACAAACATACTGCTGCCACCCGCCAGAATTTGCTTTGGTAACAATCCAATATCAATAATTATCGCACTGTTATCTGGGAACCAATTAGGACTCGTGCGTAGCTGGTTAACTAAACCAATTCCTTTGGGACTGCAATCGTGCAAAGCGTACACTTTTAAGTCGGGATTGCGGCGCAGCATTTCCATCGTTGTATCGAAGATACTTTGAGGATATCCGGTAACACTGAGGACTGCACAGTTGTTTTCAAAGTGAAAATAGTTGGCGATTAAGAATTGGGCAATTTCCGGGCGATCGCACACCAGCAATCTATCGAAACTGTAAGCGCTGACATCAGGACTGACGGTGACATTTGCATTTGTATCGCGGGGAGGTGGTAGCATTTTAGTCATAGAATTAATGGTTGTCCAAGTATTAATCCAACCTTGAAACTGATTTGACTCAATCGTAAAGTCTTGACTATTTGCAGGTTTATTTTCATTTTTTAATCCACCCAAATAGATAGATGTTATTCCGATAATGCAGCTTGCTAAAAACAGCGAAAAGGAACTTGATAACAGATTAAAACCAATTCCGAATACCAGAACTATTACTCCCCTAATTTGCAAATTTTTTGCAAATTTCTGGCGTTGTTGATACAGATACTTGCTAGAACGGCTAGCAGTAAAAGTTTTTGCAATCAATAAACTATTAATCGCAAACATTATGAGACTCCAAGCTATACTCGATTCAGGAAATAGAATCAATGTGCAGAAAAGAGCCAAGATACCCGAAACTATATTAATAATTAGGTATCCGGGGATTGTGTGGGACATATCATCAATTATTGGTTTCGATCGCTTGTCTAAAAGGTAAAATAACTGTTTAGGGGTAAAAAACAGCGTATCGTTAACCGAAATATCTGCGATCGCCTTGGCAAACATCGGGTCAGTTATTTTGACACCAGTCATTGCAGTCGGTTCAAAAGCAAACTTATGGCCGCACTTGAGACAGCGGCCGCGCCACGCTGTGCGGTCTTTTAACTTGTTTTCAGTTCCACATTTGATGCACTTCATAAAAGTCTCCTATTGATTATTCAAAAAACTTGATTTGCTAGCAAAATGCTGTAATCTTCTCTTTGGCGAATTAGGCGATGTTGGCTATTTTCTAACAGCACTTCCGCAGGTTTTGGGCGGTGCAAAAAGTGCGACGACATGGCATAGCCGTAAGCTCCCACATCTAAAATACCAAGGATTTCGCCAATAGTCAAAGCCGGAAGTTGACAGTTTTTCCCCAAATAATCTCGCGAATAAGTCGTATTGCCACAAACATCAGTAAAATGTAGAGCATCCCGACAATTCCAGGTACAAATTTCTCGATAACCACCATGAACCGACGGTACTGAAAGATTAGCAACAGTCGTATCTACACCGACAATTTGTTTAGCTTCCTGCCATTTTGTGGAAACAACTTGAGCCAGCAAAGTAGCACATCCTGCTACAGCGGCTCTTCCAGGTTCAATTATTAATTCAATTGCGCGGTCTAATTGACTAATTCTACTGGTCAATTCTGCCCCAAATAGTTCCCAATCAAAGGCTGTACCGCCACTGTGGTAAGGATAGCCAAAGCCCCCGCCAAAGTCGAGATATTCCCAATCTGGCAATTGCTGGGCTGCGGCAATTATGGTATCAATTACTTGAGTAAAGGCTGCGGTAGAATTGGTGCCGGTACCGCGATAGAAATGTAAGCCACTCAGCTTTAATCCGGCTGTTTTGGCGATCGCAATTGCTGCGGGAAATTCGGGCGATCGCACTCCAATGCGACTTTCCCCCGTTAATTCGGGCAAATTCAGCCTCAAACCCAGACTGGGCGGTTCTAAAGCCTGCTGGTTTTCCCTGAGAGATTGGTACACTTCGCAGCACAACTGCAACTGGCTAAGACTGTCGAAATTCAGAGTTTTGACACCCCATTTGAGAACTTGTTCCATCTCATCTCGGTGCAAATTGCTGCCGCTGTAAACAATATTTTTGGGCGCAAAACCAGCCTGAATTCCCAAATAAATATCTCCCGGTGTATTGGCGTGCAATCCCCACCCGCTATCCCGAAAAATTTGCAGCAGGGCGATGCTACCATTGGTGACGCTGGCAAAACAAAATTGAGTTCGCGGATAGTCAATTGCCTTAGTAATGCGGGCAATGGTTCGACGCAAAATGTCGCTTTGATAAACGTACAGCGGCGAACCGTAGGTAGCTAATAACTCTTGGGCTAGGGCAAGAGTGAAAGGCGGTTGTTTGATGATTGATTTGCGATCGGTAATTGTTTGCATAAGTGTAAAGTATGTATTTAGTCTCGCGTTGCGCGGACTTGGTTTGTGTAGACGCGGTTTCAACCGCCGAGTAATCAAGGGAGTAGCTTTCATTCTCCCCACCGCTGACGGTAATTCCAAACCTGTCGAGGCAACCAAAAGGGATGATTCCAAGATTTATTTTTCACATTTTTACCTAAAATTTGCGATCGCCAATTTTGCCACATCACCAACAGCCAAATCATTTCCCCAATACGCCGCCCTTGAATTCCGGCTGCGAATTTGCCGGACATAATTTGAGCCGCTAAATCTGGTTTCCAGTGTTTCTCCGATCGCAACACGGCAGGATTCAACCAATCGCCGATGTCATGCCAAAATTCATTAAAACACCACGAAGTTAAGGGCACGCCCATACCGCGCTTTTCCCGCCACACTATGTCCGCAGGTAGCCAATTTTCTACCGCCCGTTTGAGGATGTATTTCTCGCAAGCACCTCGCAAACACAGTTCTCCCGACAGTTGAAATGTCCAGTCTGTGAGGGCAAAATCGCAAAAGGGCGATCGCACTTTCAGACCAAAAGCCAAAGCCAAATTAGCAGCCCGCGGATGGATGTTCTGCGCGCCTTTCAGCATCAAACCCGCGCGGCGGAGGCGGTGCAGCAAAGACGCGCCCACAGAAGGATTAAGAGCCTCTAACAGCCAATTTTGAGGCTGCAAATCCTGAATTTGAGTGTAAATTTCCGGCTGATAAACTTTAGATTCGTATCCCCAAAGGCGGTGAAAAGTTCGCAAATATTGCAAGGCAAAAGTTTGGTCTCCGGCGGGATTTGCTGCTTGATAAACAGCCGCTGCAATCAGGGGTTTATTCGTCCAGCCTGCAAATAACTGATCGCCACCTTCGCCGTTAAAAACGATCGCACATTCTTGACTCGCAGCCTCATTTAACAGGTACAGCGGGACTGTAACTCCGTCACCAAAGGGCAAATCTAAAGCTTTCACCGCAGAATGCAAGACTTGTTTAATCCGATGTGGCCTAGCATCTACTTTTACCAAGGGAATGTTCAGCGAATCGGCAACTTTTTGGGCCCAAGGATATTCAGGAATTCCGGCCTCGCCGAAGTCGAGAGTATAAGCGCGGACTTTGACTCCGGCTTTGACTAATAAGGCTGCGACTACTGAGGAATCTAAACCGCCTGATAGAAATACTCCGACATTTTCATTACTATTTATATCAGAAATTTGACGTTCTACAGCATTTTTAAGTAAGTTTTGTAATTGTGTTATTGCTTCTGCTTCGTCTTGTATTTTTTCTGAACTTTCTCGCCATTCTAACAAGCATTTGGATGGATTGTTCAGAATGACACCGCTCTCTCGATCGCACTCCCATGTCAATTCGGTTCCGGCGGGAACTGCGAACACATTTTCTACAGGAGTTAAGGGAGTTGGAACGTAGGAAAAACAGCTATAACCGTACAAACTTGGAATGCTGATATCTGGTTTTTTGCAAATATTTAACAGCAGTTGTAAACTCGATGCAAACCAAATACTCTGCCCGATTTGCGTCCAGTAAAGTGTTACTCGCCCAAAGGGTTCTCGTCCCAAAATTAGGCAATTTTTGCGGACGTTTGCCCAGGCATCAGGTAACAGCAAACCGTTGGATGATGGATAAGTCGATAGCCCAGATGCTGAGAGGGCAGCGATTTGCCAAGTTTTAGCGCTTTTTTGGGTTGGCAAGTGCTGCGGGCGATCCTCTTCGAGGGCTTCGCTAACGCACTCCGTACTGACAACATTCCAAATTGGGTAATTTTCGTCGCCTGTGGTGGCGAAACTGGACAAATTATCGACTTTTTGGACTGGGATTTCTGTTGCAGATTGGCTAACTATTTTGGCTAGCAGTGCTTCCAATTTATCGCGGGAATCGCTGCCCCAGTATCCTATAAATTGACGCTTTTTGTTTATTTTTACCATGTTAAAATGAATCCATAGGCGAGTTTTTGATGATTATTTAACTTCAAAGGATGTACTGCCGATCGCCCGACTTTCAAGAAACATTTTAACTTGCCACTTTCCGGTAGCAGTAGCACTACCAATTTTGTAACGACATTGAGTATTCCAAATGGATTTGTCGATTTCGCGAGTTTGATAGCGGTTTTGTTTGACAACTTGACCGCTGGGATCGATCCAATCGCAGGATATCGATAGTTTTTTGCCTAATGGTGCGTCTTTTAAGGTAGTACGGTAAAAGATTTCGGGATTGTTTTGGCGGGAAATAACAGTCAAATTGCCGCCATCATCCTGCACCGAAGTTATGCGATTTTGTTGCATTGAAACGCGGGCGATCGCTTGTTCATTTTGGTAAATGTAGAATCCGGTAATTGCGATCGGTACCACCCCAACTACCACCGCTAACAATCCAAAAATCCACCGATTGCGTTGCTGCTTTGCCAGTGCCTCCCGACGCTGTAACTGGATTAAAGCCTCATCTAGCAACTCAGTCGGCAAGCCCAATTCCTGCAAAACTTGTGTGACTTCTTCGGAACTAAGTTCAGCCTCCCGGACGTTAGAAAGGCGTTCTACTTCAGCTACTATTTGCGTTAATTGAATTTGAGTCAGTCGATTTTCCATATATTAAGAAGCTGTAGGATTTTTTCATGAATGTGGTTTACTAACACCTGTCAATTAACATTATGAAACAGGCTGAGCTTCAAGTCAATTCATAAACATCATAATTTTGAACTCATAAAAGTCATAATTAATCGTTGGCGCTGTTGAATTTTGTTCGGAATTTCCCCAACCAATTGCTAAACTGAGCTTGTAGTGCGATTAAGAGCCCGATAGCTACGCGCACGCGTACTTTTGCCTAAAATGAACAACAGCCTAATCGAGTCCAATCCGATAAACACCCACTGGGATTGCCCTGAGTGCGGTGGCACAGGTACTGTCAACGGAGAAACTTGCTCCGAATGTCTCGGAGCAAAATACATTGATATTGATGCGCTAACTAGCTGGATGCTCGATTTTATGGAATCTCGCGGCTGCAATCCTGATGAAATCGACCAATTGCGAACCGAAAACCCAGATGCGCTGACATTAACATTTTGCCTCGAACTTTGTATCGCCCTTAAATAAACAACGATATCAAGTCTGCTTAATTGCTTATAAATCATTTACGGGCATCGGCCAAAGAGGGCATCGGGCATCGGGCAAACAGTCGGAAAAAACGCACTCTACAAGTTGATTTAACTGAAACGAAATAATGCCCAATTCCCTATTCCCTATTCCCAATGTCCTATTCCCTAGATTCAGTGTCCCTGCACGGGATGTTGCCCGTAATAAGGCAAAGCATCCCACCAATCAGGGCGACTTCCTTGTTTCCACTCCAAATAAGCCAAATCCAAGACGCCAGAAACCGACGCACCCAACTCGCTGCCAACTTCAATCAACTGATAGGAATTTTCCCTACTTTCGAGCTTTTCCTGCCAAGACTCCGCGGTCATTACCGCATCTGAAAACAACTCAGTTACACCAGAATTACTGTTAACTGCATAAACAGCCCCAAACAATTGCCCCCGCTGTGCAGGCATTTGCAGCGCAATATCCTGAGTTGACATAGATTTTTTACTGATATCATAAGCAACAGCCGCCAAAGTTGAAATAGTAAAAACCGGAATATTCAACTGTTGAGCCAAAGTCCGCGCCGTCACCATACCCATGCGAGTCCCCGTAAAACCTCCGGGCCCCTTTGCTACTGCAATAAAAGCCAAATCTGCCCAAGTTTGCGGCGCGATAAACTCTACTAAATACTGGTGTAAATCCGTTGCTAAACTGCGGCCCAAATTCCAAGTTTGGCAGCGATTATCGCCGGAAAAATTGCTGATTGCTAAACCTAATTCGGGTGTTGAGGTGTGCAACGCTAAGCCGTATTTTTTAACTAATGTTCCGTCTTGGGGATTGCTATTCACGATTACTGATAATTTTCCTTCACAAAAAACAGCGGCAATGCCACAACCAAGCAACCCAATAGAATGCCAAATATTCCCGTGTTTAAAATCCTTGAATTGCCCATGCCACCAGTTATCAAAAACAGCACTACCAAACTTGCAAATAAATTCTTGTTCGCAAATTCTTTGTCTTGAGAAACTTGATGTTTGACAACCATAAAACCGGATGCAACTATAAGCGCGAACCAAGAATTAAAAATGACTATTTGAGAGCCAAAGATAAACCAAACTAAAGCAAACATGAGCGAATCGAGCCAGAAATCCTGAGTTTTCAACTTCGGAAGCCAAAATTCTTGGGTAACAACTGGGGCGATTTTCTTGGCTAATTGATTGTGTTGCAGCCGCAGGAGTTTGTTTTTTAATTGAATTTTGGGATCGATTTGCAATACTTCCTTCCACTCGGGGACGCGAGAATTGTTTACTCTTCCCAACAGCTTAATGGCTGTGACTTTATTTAACTGCAAAGCGGTGAGTTTGGTGGCAATTATTTGGGATAAGTGGGGATAGTGAACGGGATTGTCTTCGGTTCTGTTGATGACGATATTGAGCTTTTGCTTGGCTTGACTGATTTGGATTGTAACATTGTACGGGGCGATCGCCTCTTGTAAAGCTTGCTGAATTTCGGCTTGCTGTTCCCGACCCAAAAGCGCAGGTGCCGGGGCCAGTGCAGGCTTCGATTCTGCGCTTGTTTCCGGCGCATCCAGCACGGGCTGCGCGTCTAAATAGACCGGCTTGGGGTTCAACTGCCGGATGACTGCGGATGCTGAATTGTAGCGCCGGTTGGTGGCACTTTGGAGCATCGTGTCGAGGATGCGGCCGAAATCGTCGCTAACAGCACTCTTCAAATAATTGCGCCAAGCCCAGGAATCTTCGGCGCCCTCGAACAAGTCGAAGGGAGGAATGTGAGTCAGCAAGTGAATGCAAGTAACACCCAAACTGTAGATATCGCTAGCAAAAACTGCTTTTCCCATCAATTGTTCTGGGGCTGTATAAGCAGCGCTGCCGATAATTGTACCAGTTTGTGGCAATCCGGTTGCTGTTACTTTCTTTGCTGCACCAAAGTCTACTAAAACTATATCTTTTTGGAAAGGAGAGGGTTGATAGGAATTTTCTAAGGCGGGTAAAGGGGCGGGAGATAGGCGGCGGCGAATGATATTTTCTGGTTTGATATCGCGGTGAATAACTTTGGATTTGTGAACGAAGTGGATTACGGGCAATAAATCGTTGAGGATTTGTCGAATTTGGGTTTCGGTGAATGCTCCTTTTTGTTCTAATTCTTGAGCTAAATTTTTGCCGTCTATAAATTCTTGTACTAAATATTGTCTTCCCTCTTGTTCAAAATGCGCGATTAATTCGGGAATTTGGGGATGTTTTCCCAAGGTTTCTAGCTGGGCTGCTTCTTGGTGGAAGAGTTGGGCGGCTTTTTCGGCTGCGGTGTTTTGCGGGAAAAATTGCTTGATGACGCACTGCCCAAAAGTCTGGGGTTTGGTTTCATCAACTGCTAGGAAAGTTCTGCCGAAGCCTCCTTGCGCGATCGGCTTTATGGTACGGTAGCGAGATGCTGATGGCGATTGTTCGTTAGTTAACAACAATTTTGAGCCGCAACTTTGGCAAAATTCTGCATCACCGGGGTTTTGCGGATTCTGACAAGTTGGGTTTAAGCAATAGGACATTGGATTTTAGATTTTGGATTTTAGATTTTAGATTTAGGAATGGGGAATTGGGAATTGGGAATTGGGAATTGGGCATCGGGCATCGGACATCGGACATCGGGAATTGGGAATTGGGAATTGGGAATTGGGCATCGGGCATCGGACATCGGACATCGGGAATTGGAACTAAAAAATACCAACTGTTAACGAAGAGGGCGGGCACGGGGGCACTGCCCCTACCACAGGTCAAATGTCTACGGTCTACTAACAACTAATAACTAATAACTAACAACTAACAACTGTCAACTGTCAACTGTCAACTGTCAACTGTCAACTGACTCAAGTCGGGACGAGTTCGCCCGGCCGCAATTTTGCCCATTTGCCGGTCTCTTGTTTGAAACTTTGACACCCGACTACATCCCATTCCATTTCTACTTCGTCTTGACGGGGGCGGATGTTGACGTTGATGGTGGGTTCTACGGGGTCGAAATCGGGTGTTTCGGTGAGGTGGATTTGTTCGTGCTGTCCTTCTACGGCGTGGTATGTGAAGCAGCGGTCTACATAGTGGCAGTTAATACAAATACACATTCTTGATATCCTCTGTGCATTTCAAAAAGATTGGTGAATTTTGAGCTTTCTGTTAATCTAGCGTAGCAAGAGTTTTATTGTTTGTAAGGAAAGTAGATTTTTGTTGCGATGCCGATGAATTTGCCACCTGCGTTATCTCCTGAGACTTGGCCGTTCGATTTGGAACTGCTGACACCGCCTGTTTATTTGGTGGGCGGCGCGGTGCGGGATGCGCTGCTGGGCCGCCGATCGCACTATTTTGATTTGGATTTCGTTATGTTAGCACGGGCAGTGAAAACTGCTAGAAAAATTGCCGATCGCACGAAAGGCGGATTTGTGTTGTTGGATGCGGAACGACAGATTGCGCGGGTGGTGTTTGCGGGCGGTACGGTGGATTTTGCACAGGCTTTCGGGGGGAGTCTGGAGGAGGATTTGCACCGCCGCGATTTTCGGATAAATGCGATCGCCTGCAATCCTTTTACCGGAGAAATCATCGATCCTTTGGACGGTCAAACTGATTTGCGGTTGGGTTTGCTGCGGATGATTTCGCGATCGAATTTAGAGGACGATCCGCTGAGGTTATTAAGAGCTTACCGCCAAGCAGCACAGTTGGGTTTTGCGATCGAACCGGAAACTTTGCAGGCGATTCGGGAATTGGCGCCGTTGTTGAGTCGGGTGGCGGTGGAACGGGTGCGGACAGAATTGGGTTATTTGTTGAGCAATAATAACGGTGTTCCTTGGATTTGTAAGGGTTGCGAAGATGGGTTGTTTTCGATTTGGTTTGAAAGTGCGATCGACCGTTTCGATATCTTGACAAAAATTGACTCGTGTGCTGCTGATTTGGCGGCAATTTACCCGGAGTTGGAGAGAGAGTTTGGGCGATCGATTCGAGATACAATTAAAACGCCGTTGTTGGCGATCGGGAAGTTGGCTGTTTTGGCAAATTCCGACCCGACAATCGCTGAAACCGAGTTGCTGCGGTTGAAGTACAGCAATGCAGAGATTAAAAGTGCGATCGAGCTTTTGAAATATTTGCCACAACTTCAAGCACAACCGATTGCAGAAATGTCCTTACGAGAACAGTATTTCTTGTTTCGCGACGTGGGAATAGTATTTCCAATTTTAGCAGTTTTAGCCATGGCAGCGGGAATTGCGGTTGAGGAGATTGCACTGTTAATTAATCGCTATCTCGATGTCGGTGATATAGTCGCCCATCCCACACAATTAGTGAGCGGCAATGAGTTAATGGAATCTTTGAATATTCCCAGAAGTCCACGCATCGGTCAATTGTTAATGGAGATTCAATTAGCGCGGGTGGAAGGGAGAATTGCGACTCGCGAAGATGCCCTGAAATTGGCGTCAGACTTTGTTGCGGTACAGCCAGATTTGATATAAATACAAATCCCTAAAATGTATAGCGGTTATCAGAAAGATTAGGTACGTTGTTGGGCTTTAGCCCTCTGACTGCCGCATACAAAATACGACTTTGAAACCTCGTTGACTCCTAAATTCGCCTCGGCAGATTAAAGATGAGGTATGAGGTACGTTGTTGGGCTTTAGCCCTCTGACTACCGCATACAAAATACGACTTTCAAACCTCGTTTATCCCTGAGCCAGCCTAGTTTGTTGAGGATAAGTTTAAACCGCCGATTTATCTTTGAGCTCCGTGCTGTTTGAGTAACTTAACAATCTCCGGAGTTGATGATTTGTAAGCAATACTTAAGGCAGTTGCACCATTTTTATTTCGAGCGTTCACATCTGCACCTTTTGAAAGAAATAACTTCACTAATGCAGGTTTTAATTGCGGAGAGATACCAGTATTGGATTGCACAATTCTCATCAACAGAGTAGTATTATCGTAGGGATCTGGAGCGTTGACATCAGCACCGCGATCGATCAATAATTTTACAAGCTCAATATTTCGATGGGAGACAGCGCTGTACAGTAAACCTGATGGTACTTGGGCTTTATTCTTGAGAAGTAATTCAATTATCTCTTGCTTCGTTTTTTCAGACTCAAACCTATTGATTACAGAAAAAAAGGTGTTATCATTCACCTTGGCGCCTCGCTCGATCAAGGCTTTCATTGCTTGAGAATTGCCGCTTTCTGCTGCGATGTTGAGTGCTGTTTGTCCGTATTCGCTGCGATCGATCGCCTCCATGTCTGCACCGCTGGCGATTAAAAGGTCGATCGCCCCGCTACCCCGTCCAGCAGCCGCCGCGTGCAGGGGCGTTTGTCCTGATTTGTCGAAATCCCTTACATCCAATCCTTTTTGGAGAAACAACTGTACAATTGCCTGATTTGGGCCAAAAGCAGCCGCGTGTAACAGTGTTTGGTTTAAATAAGTCTTGAAATGGATATCTGCATTTTTTGCCAAGAGCTTTTCGACTGCTGCGCGATCGCCCGTGTAAGCAGCACTAAACAGCAAAATGTTGATATTATCTATTTTCGGCAATTCCCATTCATCTAACATATCCCCAATTCTCACCCGATCGCCCTGCCAACTCACAGACACAAGTTGCACCATGTCAACACTTGTACTATTCAACTCTTTTCCAGCCGCATCCAACAGAAATACATCGCAGGGGGCATCACTTCCTCCACCGGGCATAGAAAACAGCATCGGATATCTGAGAATCGCGATCGAATATTTGCCATCAGGACTAAATTCGGCCGTGCGAATACCCAATTTCATAATTTGTCGGGGGGCAACGGAGAGGATAATTAACAAGCCTAAAATACCAAGACAGCCAAAACGAAAGAAACGCATAATTATCTTAAGGTAGCTTATGCGATCGACTATAGCAGTGCTAAATGAGTCGTAAAGTTTTTTACCCCACCCCAACCCTCCCCTTATTAAGGGGAGGGAGTAAGAAATTTACAAATGATTTAGGATTGCTATATAACTTTTAACCTATGTCGGTCGATCGCACTTTGGGAATTAGCAAACAACGATCGCGATCGCACCTGCAAATCTTTGAGCAGCATGGTGACGCCAGATAGAGCGACTTTTGGACGATCGGCAAAATTTACTGCAAGCTAGACTAGAGTTGTAATGGTCGTTCTCGATCGACAATTTACAACAACTCAGGAAAAAACATTCATCCAGCAAAGCCCGGGAATTCCCGTTGGAGCTTGTGCTGGTTGTTCCCTTCGTGTTACTACTGAGTTACGAAACTTCCGCATATCCTCGGCGAGGAACTAAGCTTTTCCCAAGTCTGAGCAATTGCTGCATTCCTATCCGCTGTTTCCGTTAAACTTTGGTCAGGAACCCAACTCTAAAGAGATTGGGCTTGCAAGAGAAATCAAGTAAGCCATTCTGACCAGCCTAAGTCTTCACTGACTACGTTATTTGGGTCACGACACCCTGTGGATGCGACGCCAGTCTCCTGCTCTGTCGCTAGTGGTTAAACAGTTTTAAGGTCACTGAAACAGTGCTGCTAGCCCAACAAGCCCTTATAACATTGGCGAGGCGAACATTACCCCGCAAGGGAGGCTCCACAAGAGCAAACATTATGCGTACAGGGTTGCAAGGTTTGAAACGGTAACTGTCCCGTTGAAAGTGCATTACAAAAGTACACCAAACCAAGCAACTCCAAGGCGGTAATGGCAAGAAAGATTCAAGGCGGTTGAAACCGCCCGGGTTGTTTCCCTCTCAGGTCTAAAGACTCTGAGTTTCTCACTTACCGAATAGTTTGATGATTTTTGAGCGCCTTGAAATACTACAGCCAACATCCTAACGCTTTCTCGATCGACTATCTCAACGACTTACGAGGAGCAATTCTCGCCTCACCTTACTTTGCAACCAACAACCTCAACCGCGATTTCATCGGCACAAAAGGCTTTTCCGTGGTATTTGGGCGCGCTCAAATCGCCGAAGTCGAGCGCCGATTCCCGTTGTTCAAACCCTATCTAGACCAAGCATTACAGCCGGAATGCAACGCTTTTTACCTCAATCCCCTGCTTCTGGGCGAAGGTTCCCGCGTCGATCCGCATATCGATCGATCTTTGCGATCGTACTGCAAAACGGTTGAACCTCCCGCCGCCGTCAGCGTTTTGTACGTACAAGTTCCCCCAAATTTGCAAGGCGGAGAATTGATACTCCGGCGCAACAAACAGCAAGTCGGACAGATTAAGCCACAAGTCAATTCACTGATCTATTTTCAAGGAGATTTGACACACTCAGTCAACGCCGTAAAAAGTAGCGGGACTCGCTTAAGTTTGGTTTGCGAACAGTACAGTTTGAGCGCCACAGAATTACAAGATATTCCCGGATTTACAATCGAGTCTCGGGCCGCGAAAGCAAAGAATAAGTGAAGTTTATTCGATAATTGATATCTGATCCAGTGAATGAATCAAAATGCTTGTAGGGGCGGGTTAACCAACAATTTATGGCTCAAACCAACAATCTCATAAACCCGCCCCCACCACGCGACAAAATTAGCTCGCGCGCAATTCAACGGACATGAAATGAGCTAGTAGCTAGTAGGGTGCGTCAGCTTTGAACTCTCAATTATTGACAAAATAACCCGCTGCTGACACACCCTACAACTCAAATTCTGCCGTTATGTGCGATCGGGCGATCGCCCCTTCGCCAAAAAAACTAAATTTTTGTAGCCTACGATACATTTATTTTCTTAATGATTGTTTACAATTTCCAAGTGTAGATTGTGTACTCTCCATAATTCCCCAAAACCCTAAACAAGTGCGTTGTTTGGTGGACAGCGATTTATCGATCGTCGAACCATTAAAAACCATAAGTAGTTTTGACCAGAATTCATAGGAATTAACTCGCACAAAATTTTTGAGCTTACCAGGGTGAAAATTAGCCAGCAAATCTGTGCAGCGCCGACATCTACGATGTTGACTCAAATTAGTACAGTCTCCAGTCATCTATTTGCTTGCTAATAATCGAAATCCAACCGCATCTATGGAACACCGGATTCTCACCAACACCGACGGCGAAGAGATTCCGCCTCGCTCCTCCAATCTTTGAGAGCCAGCCAAACAAGGCATTCTCCAAAAAGTTAGGTCAGACTAAAAATGTTGGTAAATCCAACATATTCGTCAACGGTTAGAATTGCACTAACCTATATTTTTTCACAGCTACTCGTCCTTAATTCGCATAAAAATAACCATGAGTGGAAACGAATCGCGCATTCAAGCAATTTCTCAAATCGTCAACCGCCAAATAACTCCTGCAAAGCCTCCCAAGCGGTTAGAAGAAATGTGGGCAACAGACGTGTTTAGTCTGAGCAAAATGCAAGAAAGCCTGCCCAAAAGCATTTTTAAATCAGTCAAAAATACCATTCAAACAGGTACAACACTCGATCCTTCCGTAGCCGATGTAGTTGCAGTAGCAATGAAAGATTGGGCTATTTCCAAAGGAGCCCTCTACTACGCCCACGTATTCTATCCACTAACAAATAGCACCGCCGAAAAACACGACGGTTTCATCTCCGTCCAAAGCGACGGCTCCGTCATCTCAGAATTTGCAGGTAAACTGCTAGTACAAGGCGAACCCGACGGTTCATCCTTCCCCAACGGTGGCATTCGCTCCACCGCAGCAGCTCGCGGATACACAGCCTGGGATGTCACCAGCCCCGCCTATGTCATGGAAACAGACAACGGCATGACATTGTGCATTCCCACTGTTTTCATCTCCTGGACAGGTGAAGCCCTAGACAAGAAAACCCCGCTTTTGCGCTCCATTGCTGCCATGAACAAAGCAGCAACCAGAGTCTTAAAACTGCTAGGAAATACCGAAGTCGCTCCCGTAAATTCCAGTTGCGGTGCCGAGCAAGAATACTTCCTGATCGATTCCAACTTCGCCAACAGCCGCCCCGATTTGTTATTAGCAGGTCGCACCCTGTTTGGCAAGCCTCCTGCCAAAGGTCAGCAATTTGATGACCACTATTTTGGAGCAATTCCAGAGCGCGTTCAAGTCTTTATGCAAGAAGTAGAAGAAAGAATGTACCGCCTGGGAATTCCTGCCAAAACTCGCCACAACGAAGTAGCACCAGGCCAGTTTGAAATTGCACCCTTTTTTGAAGCAGCAAACGTCGCCAGTGACCACCAACAATTAACCATGACAATTCTCCGCAACACCGCGAAGAAACATGGTTTTATGTGCTTGCTGCACGAGAAGCCTTTCGCAGGAATCAACGGTTCCGGCAAACACGTCAACTGGTCAGTCGGTAACGCCACCCAAGGCAACTTATTAGATCCAGGCGATACACCACACTCCAACATACAGTTCCTAGTTTTCTGCGGCGCTGTAATTCGCGGCGTTCACAAATACGGCCCCTTGTTGCGCGCCGTAGTTGCAACTGCTAGCAACGACCACCGCTTGGGCGCCAATGAAGCTCCGCCAGCAATTATCTCTGTCTATTTGGGATCCCAATTAGAAGATATCTTCGATCAAATTAGCAAGGGGGGTATTAAGGATTCCCAAGGTCGCGGAATCATGAATTTAGGCGTAGAAACACTGCCTGTTTTCGTCAAAGATGCCGGCGACAGAAACCGGACTTCGCCCTTTGCCTTTACTGGAAACCGCTTTGAATTCCGCGCAGTAGGTTCGGGTCAATCTGTTTCCGGCCCGCTGGTCGCGATGAATACAATTCTTGCAGATTCTTTGGACTGGGTTGCTAACAAATTAGAAAGCGCTTTGACCAACGGAACTGACTTGAATGCTGCCATCCAAACACTCTTGAAAGAAGTGATGGACGAGCACGGCGCTGTGGTATTTGGCGGCAACGGCTATTCTGAAGAATGGCACAAAATGGCCGTTGAAGAACGCGGTTTAGCTAACTTGCGGACTACCGCTGATGCTTTGCCCGTATTGAAGGCAGAATACATTGAGGACTTGTTTGAAAAGACAGGTGTTCTCACTCCGGTTGAATTGGAAAGCCGTTTTGATGTGTATGCAGAGCAGTATATACTGGCTATTGAAGTCGAAGCAAAATTGGTCGGCAGCATTTCCAAAACAATGATTTATCCGGCAGCGGTGAGATATTTGTCGGATCTTTCTAACACAATTGCTGGCTTGAAAGAGATTGGCATTGAATTAGAAAAGGCAACTGCTCAACAAGTCGCGACGCTGGTTAAGTCGATGATGGATACTGCGAGCAAGTTGAGTGATGCTTTGAGCAAGCACGATTTTGCTACAACTGAAGAGCATATGCAGTATGCTTCGCAAACCATTCGTCCTTTGATGGATGAGGTTCGTCAGTATGCTGATGCTTTGGAAGCTGAAGTGGCTGATGATTTGTGGCCGCTTCCTACTTATCAAGAAATGCTGTTTGTTAAGTAAGCTGTTGGGCATCTAAATTGTATTTTTGGGGCGGGCTTTCTGGCCCACCCCACAAGACTTTTCTTAAACTTGACTATACAATTTCAATGCACTTGTGCTTAATCGCAAACCTGGTTAATTTCTGGTGAGATTTGTGGGGACACGGCAATGCCGTGTCCCTACAATATTATTTTGGGGTAGGGACACGGCACTGCCGTCTCCTTTGATGTTATGGTTAAAAACTTTATTTTAATCAACGCCCTACAGTTGCTATCAACCGGATTTCAGCGCTCCCGGCAAACAGGCAAAGCAGGCTTCGATCGCTGCGGAACTTGAGCCATTTGATTGTATGCTACAAGCGTTACTTGTCCATCAGCATTTATCACCCAACCTTGAGCGGGAATCACTGGCTGGGGCTGAATTTCTATTTCTGCTTTTGTACCCTGTAGATTCTGACTGCTACCGACGGCCGGTTCCACCCAACTAAACAGGGTAGAATCGCTGCTGAGCAAATCATTTGGGTTCGCAGGTATTCCTCCTTTACCAGTAATAGTAAACTCACTTCCCGCCCCTTGAGTGCAAGGATTAGCTACAATTAACGCCTCTGGAGAGATAACATTTTGTGGCAATTCTACCAATCCTTGAGCCGGATTGACACCAGAAGTGCTAAACGTTACTGCCCCTTGCAAAGCCGGGCCAGCCTGTTGCGAAATAGCCGCGATGTCGCTAGTGGGAATTAAAGAAGTTGGATTCACTTGTAAGTTAGCAAATTCAGCATCAGTCAATCCTAAAGTGCTTCTAGCTGCTTCGCGATTAATGCTCGTAAAACCAAATATATTCGGGACATTCACCGCAACTTGTCCGCCCCTGGCTGTGCGAGCATTGGCTGTAATATCACTATTTTCACGCGGGAGGGCTAACAAAATATCGCTATTAATTCTGATGTTGCCGCCATCAGAATTACCTGCATCGGTGGTAATTCTGCTGCCGCGCCGCAACTGGATGTCTCGCGATCGCAGATTAATATTTGCCCCAGTACCAGATACGGTTGTACCATCAATGCTGGCTTTGTTATCCAGGGCGATCGCATCAGCAACAACGTTGATATTGCCAGCGCGTCCCGATCCAATACTTGCCACATTGACCGTTGCCCCATCCCTAATAATCAATTGATTAACATTCAGATTCAACGAGCCCGCATTCCCCGTAGCGTTGGGATTGACAAAACTAAACGCCCTGCCAGCCGAAGCCTCAATTCTACTGCTGAACCGACCGTTATTCCCACTGCCTTGGACTTCTGTGCGATCGGCATTAATCGTAATATCTCCCGCATCTGCTGCACTCAAAGAACCCGCAGTAATAATGCCCCCATCCCGCAGAGTGAGCCTGGGTGTAGAAAGGCGGATATCTCCACCTCTACCAGAGCTTGTAGTTTGAGTGCCAAGAACACTCGGTGCGAAGCCCGCATTCCCCCCTGTCAAAACTCCAGACACGCCGCTCACTTCGATCGAGTCTGAAGCTCTGATAGTTAAAGTTCCTCCTGGCCCCCCACCGGTAGAAAACACATTTTCACCAATAATCGTACCCGTCGATAAAGTAATTACAGCTCCATTAGAAACAGTCAGCCGCTTAGTGTCGATCGTAATATCCCCAGCTTTCCCCTTTCCATCGAAAGAGCTAGTAGCCAGAGTAGTTTGCCCCGTACCTCCACCCAGACTCCCCGACAATTCTACAGATTCATTCGTTTTAATCGCGATATTCCCCGATGCTCCATCACTACGGCTGATGCCGATCAGACTGGCTCCATCGCGCATGATTAACCGTTGTGCGTCAACAGTGATACTTCCGCCTTGGCCGGTACTTCCACGAGTTGTGCCGCTGTTGAGCACTGAACCGATCAATTCGACGGTGTTAGCACGGATATTCAGATTTCCGGCATTTGCAGCAGTAAAGGTACTGGTACCGCCCAGTGCCCCATCGCGCAGCAGCAGCCGAGGAGTGTCAATGTTAATATTTCCAGCGGCTCCACTACCAGCAGTACCAGCACTCAGCATAATTTGCGGGTCAAAAGGGTTGAACGCTCCAGAGGCTAGATATTGGCTATAAACCCGCTGATAGCCTTCAATTCCCAGCCCGCTCATTTCTACTGAGTCAGTAGCGTGGATGTTTAAATTGTTCCCCTTCCCATCTCCGAGTGTGGCGCTGAGAATTTGCGACCCTTTATCTACTCGCAAGTTTTGGGCATTAATATCAATACTTCTGCCATCAAGATTTCCGAGTGTTAGGCTATAAATTCCTGAACTACTGACGGTGACATTAGAACCTCTGATGTCAATTTTTCCACCGCCTAATCCGCTGGTATTTATCAATGCACCGTTCATTTCAATGTTGCCAAAGTTCTGAATATTGCTGTAGTTTAAATTCAGACCTAAAGCTGTTGGTTCAAATTGCACTAAACCTGGAGTTTTCACACTTCCTAATAATATTTGTCCGGTATAAGCTGTTAAATTGCCGCCGTTTAGTTGAATGTCTCCACCAATTAAGGCTAAAGTTTGACCGGGGTCTACGGCTAAACCAAGTTTGTTAGAAACAGGAACCTCTATCGGTAGTGGTGGTAAGCTTGGTGTTGGGCCAATTGCTTGGGAAGTGTTGACAATTGTACCGGGATTGTCTCGAAATCTCAAGCCCACAGGAATATTAATCGCTAATAACGGCACGGCGCTGGGGTTCGCGCTGCTAAATTCAAAGCCGTTATTAAAAACAATACTATCAGCGGTTGAACCGATAAATGAGCCGCGTAAATCTAATCGAGCATTGGGGCCGAAGATAATTCCTTTCGGATTGAGTAAGAATAAGTTGGCGTTTCCTTGTACTCCTAATGTTCCTAAAATATTGGAAGAATTGCTACCTGTGACGCGGGTAAAAATGTTAGCAATGCCGTTAGGATTGGCAAAATATGCGCCTCTACCTTCACCGACGTTGAATTCGCGGAAACTGTGAAATAAGCTAGAACCGCGACTTGCACCGCCTTCTATGCGGTCTGATGGTAGGTTATTGATGCTGTCGGAGACTGTGCGGGAGTTTTCAGTTGCTAAAGTGCGATCGGGGATGATTTGAGCAATTGTGGCAGTGGGAAATAGCAATAAGAAAGCAAAAAATAGAGTAGAAGATAGGCGGGGCATTGTTTAACCTCTCTTAGAAGTTACGCTGCTGAATAAAATTGGACGATCGACATTAGATATCTGGCGAAAAACTAATCTCGAACAGGCTTTCCGGCCTGTTGCACAAGAATTATACCAGATGTCTAATTGTATTTTTCAATCAGCCGATCGCCCTGAACTCAAATTCCCCTAAATCAAACGATTTGTTTGCTCGCGGGTTCCCCCGTACCAGGAGGTACTACTGAATCGCCAAAAGCAATCCGCAGAAAAGGCGGAGCCAAGAAAGTCGTCAGAATCACCATGATAATAATCGAGACTTCCAACGGCTTATCCAACACCCCACTCGCCGAACCAATTCCGGCAAAAACCAAACCGACTTCGCCCCGAGGAATCATCCCAACTCCGATCGCCAATCGATTGATTCCGGGCACACCAAACACCACCCAACCTGTAACAATTTTGCCAATAATCGCCACCACAATCAAGAAAGCCGCAATCAAAAGGCCCGCCCGATTATCCGGCACTGCTGGGTTCAAAACTCGCAAATCGGCCCTAGCTCCCACTGTCACAAAAAAGATGGGGACAATGACATCTGAGATGGGTTTCACCAATTCATCCAACTCTGTGCGCGCATCGCTTTTATCCAACACCAAACCAGCCGCAAACGCACCCAAAATCGCTTCCAGATGAATTGCGTTGCCCAGAAATGCCATGAATAAGGCGAAAATAAAGGCCGGGATAATAATATTGCCGCGAGTTTTGAGTTGGCCCACCACCGCCGAGAAGGTTTTGTCGAAGACACCGCCCAACAGAATCGAACCTAACAGAAATACAGTGGCGCTGACAATCAAATAGATGACATTAACAACATCAATTTCACCAGTTTTAGCTAAGCTAGCGACAACAGCTAGGACAATAATTCCCAGCACATCATCAATCACTGCCGCACCGACAATAATTTGACCTTCTTTAGATGTCAGTTGTCCTAAATCAGACAACACTTTCGAGGTAATTCCGATGCTGGTTGCTGTCAAAGCCGCACCTGCAAAAATTGCCGGAATTGCTGGAGTGTGGAAAATTACCATCAAGCCAACAGTACCTGCGGCAAAGGGAACAGCCACGCCTACACAGGCGACAACGACGGCTTGAACTCCGACTTGTTTTAGTTGATTGAGATCGGACTCTAAGCCAATTTCAAACAGCAGAATAATTACGCCTAATTCGCCCAGCACAGAAATGATTTCACTCTGCGATTCAAAGACACTGGTAAGGGCGGCAGGGGATAGATGGTTGAGCGATTGTAGAACACTCATAATCCCGGAGTCTGAAGCTGACAGCCCGCTTTCGGAAAAAACGATCAGGTGTAAAGCAGACACCCCGACAATTACCCCTGCTACCAATTCACCCAATACGGGCGGTAAATCGAAGTTTCTCGCTACTTCTGCGCCTAATTTACTGGCGATATAAATCACTACTAAACTGAGCAAAACTCCGCTGAGGACGATCGGCGAATTTTCGGGATCGACTGTTGCTAGCAAAGGTATGGGAGCAATTAGCGATGCTATCCCTGAACTGAAAGCTGTAATTGTAGGGTTCAAAAACATGGTATGATGATGATAAGAAAGACATTCAAATCAGATAGTTCCGGACGCAGACAAACTCAAAGGTTCCGGTTTTGTTAAGGATGGTTTTGCCGATTCAGAATATCATGCAAAGGTGGAAGAACCCAAATCTGGTGGTACATCCTGCCACCGCCCTTGTCCAACGGCTTGAATGGCTTCTTTTAGCAAGATATCGCCGGTATAAATTGCTCTACCAACGATCGCACTTTTGACACCAATTGGTTCCAAAGCCAACAAACTTAACAAATCTGCGATCGAACTGACGCCGCCGGAAGCAATCACCGGAATCGAGATGGCGCTAGCAATTTCCCGCAAAGATTCCAAATTCGGCCCTTCCATGGTGCCGTCGCGGTGAATGTCGGTGTAAATAATTTCAGCCGCCCCTAATTCTGCCATTTTTTGCGCCAATTCTGTCGCTAAAACTTCGGAAGTTTCCAGCCAGCCTCTGGTAGCAACTTTACCGTTTCTGGCATCGATTCCGACGAGAATTTGACCTGGAAATTCGGCACACAATTCACCGACTAATTGCGGTTGTTCGACGGCGACAGTGCCGAGAATGGCGCGCTGAACGCCTAATTTGAGAATTGCCGCGACAGAAGGGCGATCGCGCATTCCGCCTCCTAATTGACAGGGAACGTCTACTGCGCGGACGATCGCCTCAATGGCTGCTAAGTTTACAGGATGACCTGCTTTTGCCCCATCGAGGTCTACCAAATGCAGCATTGTGGCGCCTTCATTTACCCACTGTCTGGCGACTTCGACGGGATTTTCGTTAAAAGTTTGGGACTTGGCGTAGTCTCCCTGATAGAGTCTGACGCATTTTCCGTCCAAAAGGTCGATCGCTGGAATTACATTCATAATATTTGGGAATTGGGGAATTGGGGAATTGGGAATTGGGAATTGGGAATTGGGAATTGGGAATTGGGAATTGGTAATTGACTGCTGTCAACTGTCAACTGTCAACTGTCAACTGTTTAAATACCTTCACAACCGCTATTTAAATGAAACATAATCGATGACGATAGAGTTGACCACAAAGGAGTATCAATCTCAGCTTCTCGCAAAGCTTCAGCCGTCCAGTCATTGCAAGTTCTCAAAATAGAGTAACTGCCTTTTGCTTCATAAAAACTGTCAGTGTTGTAGTAGCCGTAGCTGATTTTTATTTTATTACCTGCTGCGTCTAATTGGAATGTATTTTTAAGGAAATTTACCAGCCTCCGATAATTTTTCCCACTAATTTTAACACATTTGGTTTCTATATCTTGAGGAAAAACTCGATAACCTTGAACGTGGAGGGTAGACGGAGTAGGGAGAAATAGAGCATTGAAAGCTATAACTGGGTTGATGGTTGCTGAGGTGGGACTTTCCAGCATAAAAGCTCGATCTCCCCAGCCAAAAGACAAATATTTATAATCATAATTTGCCTCTCGTCCTATTTGTGTAATTGGTAAATATTGATTCCAGTCAAAGTATTGATTTTTAACTGGAACGATGATTTCGGTGTGGATGCCTTGGTTAGAAACTTGTACGCTAACTGTGCAATTTTTTTGCGAGGATTGTTCCCACTTTCGGGGAGTCAGGTAGCCGATTGCAGCAAGGATAGCAATCAGACATAAATTAAGAATACAAATGCGGTAAATTAATTTAGTGTTAAACATTATATCTATTTTCAAGGTTCGTAGTGAGGACTTTAGTCCTTAATAATCTTAAGAAGAAGGACTGAAGTCCTCACTACGAACGAAGAAGAAGAAGGACTGAAGTCCTCACTACGAACGAAGAAGAAGAAGGACTGAAGTCCTCACTACGAACGGTTTTAAACAGGCGGGCGTTGCATCTTTGTGGGAAAGAATTCTTGCAGGGCAGAATTTCGCTGTTCGGGAGTTTCGCTGGCCCAATTTGACAAGCTTTCATAGAAAAAGAAGGAAACCCCTGCAAAATTTCTCTTTCGGACTGCTTGCACTTGCTCTTGAATTTGTGACAGCGGAATAGAACTGTTTTTCAAACCTGTTAAAATACCGATCGCAGTTGGAATGTGCTTTTTGGCGAGTTTGACTTCTTCCCGTTCCAGTTCGGCATTAAAACGCTTGATATCGCTGCGATACACCTGTACTATAAGTTCTTCGATGTAACCGCGTCTTTCCCAGGTAAACCAGTCCTGCAAGTGGGCGGGTAAAGCAAAGTGCAAGGGATTGGGAGATAAACTAATAATACATTTTTGTTTGCGGGATTTGATGGCGCGGGAAATTCGCCCCATGAAGTCGTTGATTTTGTCGGCGCGCCAGCGGATCCAGAAGGTTTCGCGGGCGTCATTGGAGGGAGGACTTTTGATTTGTTTTTCATACATTAACACTGTTTGCGGCTCGTAGCCAAACTCTACGGGCAAACCGAAATGGTCGTCAAATTGAATGCCATCTAGATCGTAATTATCGACGATTTCTAAGATTAAATCTAAGATAAATTTCTGAACTTCCGGATGAAAAGGATTCAGCCAAACTCGATCGTGCGTGCCTTCTTTCCAAATAGTTGAACCGTCGCGTCGCGTCGCCAGCCAGTCAGGGTGAAGTCTGGCTAATTCCGATTCGGCGGGAGCCATGAAACCAAACTCAAACCACGGGATTACTGCTATACTTTTTTTGTGGGATTGTGCTATAATTTCTTTGAGAATGTCTCGGTCTTGCAATCCTGGTGATGGGTCGATCGACTTTCCGAATACTCGTTTGGCTACAGCGCTGGGATAAAGCGTATAGCCTCCTTGCCAAACCGTAGGATAAATGGTGTTAAAGTTGAGTTTGTCCAGTCGATTTACAGCGTCAATGATGTTGTTGCGGGAGAAAATAACGTCGCTGTCAATATTAGTCAGCCAGATGCCGCGCAATTCGGTGGTTGGGGTTTTGGGTGCAGTTTGAGCTTCCATTCGGGGGGAGAAAATTGCGGCGGAGGTAAGGGCGATCGCAAAAACAACTATTAAAGCCAGTATCCGCCGCCATTTGTGCAGTTTAATCATCAATTTTTCGCAAACACCACAATCTAATATCATACTGTAACGTTCGCACTGCAAACCTGACTTTCTTGAACCCGCGGAGGCGGGTTTTGTCTGTATAGTCGCGGTTTCAACCGCCGAGTCTTTCTTCAACCCGCCTCCTCGGGTTTTGTCTGTCTAGTCGCGGTTTCAACCGCCGAGTGGCAATTTCATCACTTGGCGGTAGTGCGATTCAATCTCGCCCACCATCGGCGATTGGCGCTTGCTACTCCACTCGCTGCGATCGAATAATTGCCGCCTCAAACCATCAACATCAATGGTTTTCACCTTACCTTCAGCGACAATTTGTTTGCCGTTTACCCAAACGCTATCTACCGTATTTGTCGGGCGTCCCAAAATTAGCAAACCAATCGGATCGGTGCGCGGCAACAATGATAAACTGGTTAAATCGTACAGCACCAAATCCGCTTTTTTGCCGACAGTTAGCGAACCAATTTCATCGCCGAGATTCAAGCCTTTTGCTCCCCCCAGCGATGCCATTTCTACAGACTGGCGCGGTGTAATCCAGTGGCGGTAATCCAAATCCGTAATATTGTGCAGAATTGAACCCATTTTAATCGCTTCCAGCAAATCTTGAGAGTCGTTGCTAGCGGCGCCGTCGCAGCCAAAAGATACGTTTACTCCAGCTTGGCGGTATTTCAAAATCGGTGCAATCCCGCTTCCTAAGCGCAGGTTGCTGAGGGGATTGTGTACAACAGTCGATTGAGTTTCTGCCATAATTGCAATGTCGGCATCGTCCAGCCACACGCAGTGCGCTAAGGAAGTGCGCGGACTTAAATAACCGATTTGTTGCAAATGTTCGACAGCGCTACAGCCGTATTTTTCGCGAGCTAACTGTTTTTGAGCGGGCGTTTCTAAGAGGTGGGCGTGCAGGCAAAGATTGTAGCGATCGCCCAAATCGATGCAGCCTTCAAACAAAGCATCAGAACACAGTTGAATTCCCGTCGGTGCCAGCAATATATTAACACCTTTTTCTGGATAGTGAAACTGTTTGATAGCTGCTTCCATGAGTTCCAAAGTTGCATTTGTCGAGCGAATGTAAGCCGCGTGCTCGATGCCACTCTCGCCCGCAGGCATTCCCGCTGTCAGGGATTCATCTTGAATTAACGGCCCGATAAAAGCGCGGATGCCGATTTCTTGATAAGCGCGAACTGCCGCAGCAATTGTCTCTAATTCTTGCCCCGGAATCAAAACTAAATGATCGACTACACTTGTACCGCCCGAGAGCAATGTTTCTACCGCAGTTCCCAAGGCACTCAAGTAAACTTGTTCCGGATCGAGAGGCGTGAAATCGTACAGTTCGCCAATCCACAACTCCAGCGGTAAAGGCGGAATAATCCCGCGCTGCCACATTTCAGAAGAGTGCGTGTGCGCGTTGACAAAACCGGGCAGCAGCAGCTTATTTTTGCCATCGATTGCTGTTTCTGTAGGAGCTAAATTTTGGGCGATCGCACTTATGCAATTATCGGCCACTTGCACGTCTGCGGTTTCATAACCACTCTCAACCGGAATCAAAGCATTTTGGATTGTAAAACTCATATATTTACCCTTTCTGGTGAATTCACATCTCTTTCTATTTTAGGACTAGATCATCTTCTTTTATCTCGTTCTCAGCCTTTTAAATATCGTTTAATCTCGTTCCCAGGCTATGGCTGGTAATGCATATAAGCGAGAAAGAGCCTCGCCTGTGGTTTACTGGAGGTAGAGCCTCCTGCAAGGAATTTCCAGGCTATGGCTGGGAACGATAAAATAGCCTGGAAACTAGAAACTTTTTGCCTAAATTTGGTTAATTTCAATAAAGCATCAAGTAGATCGAAACAGTTACGTTTGATACTGAGACTTAATCTTAGCAAAGATTTAAGATATCGCAAGTTAGCAACAATCAAAGAGTTATAAAATTGAAGTGGTTTTTCAGTCGCAATCTAATATGAATCCAGATAGCCTCCGCACCTTGGGCGTTGCGCCAAATGCTTGGAAAGTTGATGCTAAAATTGCCGACATCACCCGATCGCCGATCGCGCCTCAACCTGTTACCCTAGAAACAGAAACGAAAACCCTGCGATTGGACTTAGCAAAAGCAGCGATGCTAGTGATAGATATGCAAAACGATTTCTGTCACCCCGACGGTTGGCTATCACACGTCGGCGTCGATGTAACACCTGCGCGCACTCCAATTAATCCTTTGCAAAATTTGCTGCCAAAATTGCGATCGCACGCAGTACCCATTATTTGGATAAACTGGGGAAACCGCCCCGATTTGCTCAATATTAGCGCAGCTTCGCGCCACGTTTACAATCCCACGGGCGAGGGCGTAGGTTTGGGAGATCCGCTACCCAAAAACGGCGCATCTGTTTTGATGGCGGGGAGTTGGGCGGCCGCGGTTGTTGATGAATTAGAACAGAAACCAGAGGATATTTGCATTGATAAATATCGCATGAGTGCCTTTTGGGATACTCCTTTAGATAGTATCCTACGGAACCTGGGAAGAACTACACTTTTCTTTGGCGGAGTCAACGCCGATCAATGTGTCATGGCTACCCTACAAGATGCTTGTTTTCTAAACTACGACTGCATTTTAGTCAAAGATTGTACAGCTACCACATCTCCAGAGTATTGCTGGCAGGCTACTCTTTATAACGTTAAACAATGTTTTGGGTTTTTGTCTGATTCTCAGGCTATGTTAGAAGCAATTAAATAACTAGGGAATTAGTCATTAGTCATTAGTTATTAGTCATTGGTTATTGGTCATTGGTCATTGGTCATTAGTCATTGGTCATTAGCAATAAACTGGGGAGGTTGAGCCACGGACTAATGACTCTGAATGCTCACTAATGACAGCAGAAACATAGGGTGCATCTCATTTTGGCAAGGGCGAAGCATTTCGGCACATAATTTATGAGTGAGAATCAGAGATTTACTGCCGAAATGCTTCGCCCCTACGAGTATATTTGCATTCATTGAGATGCACCCGAAACATATAGCAACCGTCCGAGACGGTTAGGAAGTTCTTAATTGCTAAAATCCTGGGTTCTGCTTCCCTCTTCTCTCTTCCCTCTTCCTTCTTCCTTCAGCTATAACAACTCACAACTAAGAATAAAAAAATGACAAACCAGTGCATGATTCCGGTGATGAAATCGCCTCAAGACTACCAAGCATTTCGCATCAGCCCGGGGGATACTAATAGATTAGCCATAGTTTTCGATCCGGCAACCGCGAATGCCTCATTAACTGTTTGCATCGAGATTTTCGATCCGGGCGGAAAAACTCCTCCCAACCGCCATCAATTTGCGGTAGAAATGTTTTTTGTACTCAAAGGAAGAGGGCAAGCGACTTGCGACGGCAAAACAGTTAGTATTAAACCTGGTGATAGTTTGTTAGTGCCTCCAACTGGCACTCACGTCATTGAAAATACGGGCAGCGAACGTCTTTACACTTTGTGCATTATGGTGCCGAACGAGGATTTTGTGGAACTAATTCGCAGCGGTACACCAGTCGAACTCGATGAGGAAGATATGAGGGTTCTCGGGCGGTCGGATGTACTCGTGCCGTGCTAGGTTTGTAGTGAGGACTTCAGTCCGCAAAATAAACAGCTAAACGCGCTAAGTTAGATCGTTCGGACTTCAGTATACCTCTTGCAAAAATAGCTAGGAACGGCCAATATGCCAGTTTCACAATTCAATGCGCCTGAGTTTGAGTGCCGCTTGTTTTCCAGCTTATGACGTGAATCCGGGAACTGGCGCGCCTTCGGGTGCAGCGCGGTTAATTGATGCTAAAATTATGACGCTGACAGTAAGTTGTGGCGGGAGTTGTCCTTCTCAGATTTTACTGCCAATTGGCGATCGCACTTAAAATCCATCAAACTATGAGCGTTATCTTTCACATCACCCGCAGCCAACAGTGGGAAGAAGCAAAACAAGTGCAATCCTATCGCGGAGATACGCTAGATACAGAAGGATTTATCCACTGTTCGACTCTGCCGCAAGTTTTGAAATCTGCCAATAAATTTTTTGTAGGACAAACAGGATTGCTGCTGCTGTGGATTGACTCGGAAAAAATAGAATCTGAACTTAAGTATGAATTTGCCGCCGGTGAGGATTACCCGCACATTTACGGGCCGCTAAATGTGGATGCTGTGTTGCAAGTTTTTGAGTTTGAACCCGGTGCCGATGGCAAGTTTGAATTGCCGGCAGAGTTAACAGCAACTATCAACGAACAAGCTTAGTATCCTGTGAAGATACTTCAACAAACATCACTTATTAGTCAAGGTGTTTGATGATATTACTTTGGTGGTTATCGAGCACATGAATGAAGAGATAGCATCTAAGGATCGCGAATTAAATAATTTACACATATTTGTGGGATGGGCGTCCCGCCCGTCCTTTCGTGACGGGCGGGACGCCCATCCCACAAGAACAATAAAAATTGTAAGTTATTTAATTCTCATTCCTAAGTATTGCCGATAAATCTTCTAATCTGCAAATTATTAAGCTATTAAAACAGCATGGTGCTAAAATTTGACCGAGGATATTTTTTCAATATGATGCTTTTCAAATTATTGCCGATCGCCCTGCTATTATTAAGCTCTGCCATCAGTGGCGGTGCACTAGCACAATCGGCGAAACCCAGCAGACAGATCATCGGGCCGGCGATTGATTGCGATCGCGACGGACAACAGGACGACATCCGCATGGATGATGATGGTGATGGTATACCCGATCGCTGTTTGCTAAATCAAATTAAGCCTGTCATGAATCGGGAAAATTACGATCTAGAATTGAAACAACTTCAGGCTCAACCCTGTCAAAAAGCCACAAAAACCGTCAAAAATATTAGCTACATCATGTGTTCTACCAATGGCGGTAAAACCATTGTCAGTGCATCGGAAGCCCTGGTGGAAGTGGGAGATGGAGTGGGATTTTGGCTAAAAGGCGATCGGGTAAGGGCGATCGTCTTTTTTGGTACGGGTGAAGTTGTTTTCTTCAACCGTGGAGTGTTGGAAGCACAGATGTCAGATAAAGAAGTGACAACTGTTTTTAATGCTGATGAACGGCAGCAGTTTGAGAGGCTAGAAAAGAACGGAGTGCAGAGGATTTTGCAAGTATTTGGGAAGTAGATCGGGTTTTTAACAGGGAGAGAGTTTTATGTTTGATGAGGTTGATTTACTTGTTTCTTCCTTTTGCCAGATGACAACCCTTAACTCATCAAACGACAATTTATAATATTTCGAGTCATAGTATATGCCGCAATACTTCGGAAAACTCCAAACTACCGAACAGCCTTGGTCAATTATTGGCTCTATACAATCGATCGACAAAACCGATCGCACAATTCACTTCAACTGTACCAACTCCTCTCTCAAAATCAGCATCCTCGCGCCGAATTTAATTCGAGTGCGAATGTCCCCGACAGGTGAATTTAAAGATAGATCGCACTCCGTAACTCTCCCCGACGAAGAATGGCAAATTGTACCTTTTGAAGTGCGAGAAACAGCGGAAAAAATCGAAATTGAAACAGCACAAATAACAATTTCTGTCAAGCGCGATCGCCCTGCCATCGAATGCTTTGACAAATCAGGAAAACCCTTTGCTAGCGACTGCGATCGCCCGATGGGATGGCGCACAGGTGCAACCGCCGCCTGGAAGCGCATCGAAACAGACGAACACTTCTACGGTTTCGGCCAACGCACCGGCTTCCTCGACAAACTCTCCGAAGTCAAGACAAACTGGACGATAGACTCCCTCGACTACAATTCGCAGACAGATGAAATGTACCAGGCGATCGCATTTTACATCGCCCTGAATCCCGATCGCGCTTACGGCATCTTTTTCAACACCACATTTTGGAGTCAATTCGACATCGGCGCGGAAACACCAGGGGTTTTGCGGATGGAAACCAGAGACACGGAACTCGACTACTACATCATTTACGGCCCGGAACCCGCCCAAATTCTCGCCACCTACACGCAGTTGACCGGCCGGATGCCGATTCCGCCAAAATGGGCGCTGGGATACCACCAGTGCCGCTGGAGCTACGAATCCGAGGACGTTGTGCGGGAGTTGGCGCGGGAATTTCGCGATCGCAGCATTCCCTGCGATGTCATCCACCTCGACATCGACTATATGCGCGGCTACCGCGTTTTTACTTGGAGCCCGAAGCGCTTCCCCGATCCGGCGAAACTGATCGCAGATTTGAAAGCAGCGGGCTTTAAAGTGGTGACGATTGTCGATCCCGGTGTCAAGTACGAACCGGAAGCAGATTATCCAATATTCGATCGCGGTGTGGAAAACGACTATTTCGTCCGCACCGCCGACGGAAAGCTTTTCCACGGTTACGTTTGGCCCGACAAAGCCGTGTTTCCCGACTTCATGCGCCCCGACGTGCGCCAGTGGTGGGGCGAATTGCACAAAAGCCTGACAGATATGGGCGTTGCGGGGATTTGGAACGACATGAACGAACCTGCGATCGCCGATCGACCTTTTGGCGATGGTGGCGAACACATTTGGTTTCCGCTGGATGCACCGCAGGGCCCGGAATTCGATCGCACAACTCACGCCGAAACCCACAATTTGTACGGGTTGATGATGGCGAAAGCTTGTGCGGAAGGGTTGCAAAAAGTCCGAGGGGGCGATCGATCTTTTGTGTTGACGCGATCGGGATTTGCGGGGGTGCAGCGCTACTCCTCCGTGTGGATGGGCGACAATCAATCGCAGTGGGAACACTTAGAAATGTCGCTACCAATGCTTTGCAACATGGGGCTTTCCGGCGTCGCCTTTGTCGGTTGCGACATCGGCGGCTTTGCGGGGAATGCAACGGCTGAATTGTTCGCGCGGTGGATGCAGATGGGGATGCTGTATCCGTTGATGCGCGGTCATTCGGCGATGACGACAGCGCAACATGAACCGTGGGTTTTTGGCGATCGCACTGAGCAGATTTGCCGCGAATACATCAATTTACGCTATCAGTTATTGCCGTACATTTACACGTTGTTTTGGGAAGCTGCGATCGCGGGAACACCGATTTTGCGACCGCTACTTTATCACTTTCCGCGCGATCGTACAACTTATCACCTTTACGATCAAGTATTGCTCGGCCCATCGCTGATGGCTGCACCCGTTTACCGACAGGGAGTTGAGCATCGCGCCGTGTATTTGCCGGAGGGGACTTGGTACGATTGGTGGACGGGCGAATGCTATCAGGGCCCGACGCACATTTTGGCTGATGCACCTGTGGAGAGAATGCCGTTGTACGCGCGCGGTGGGGGGATAATTGCGTTAGCGCCTGTGAGGCAATTTGTTGAGGAAAGGGCGATCGATTCATTGAAAATGCGAATTTGGCCCGGAACTGGTGAATGGACGCTTTATGAGGACGATGGACACAGTTTTGAGTACGAACAAGCTGTCTGGGCTACGACTAATTACAAGGTGTATTTGGAAGGGCGAAAAATGATAGTTGAAATTGCGGCGCGGGAGGGGGAATTTGCGATTTCGGAGCGCGAAATTACTGTCGAAGTTGTGGGGATTGGGGAACAGCAATTTACAGATGATGGCACGGTGCGGCGTTTGATATTTTAACTAATACGAGTGGGAAGTCCCGCACTCTATCCGTTTACAGGATGAGTGACGGGATGAAAACGAGCAGCAAAGAAATTGAGCGATAGCGAATCCATGATAGGATCGAACTAACCGGAGATGACAAGAGTAGCCGTGGTGGGCGAACTTTCCGTTGTATAAAGGCTAGACACCACCTATCAGTTTCTGACTGGTAGCCCCAATATCCCGCTAAGCCATAAAAGAGCTGATGGATGGGTGAAAAAATCAACAATTCTACTCCTTGGGACACAGGGAGTCTGCCGGAAAAGATAAGTAATTATCTTGCTAGTAAGTACCACATAAAATAAAGGTGAGTAAAACCTACGGAGGGAGGATAAGACCAGCTTAGAGATGGCTCGCGTCGAGGCTCTCCCGTTGAAAGAGGAAGCCTGCACTCTATTTGTTTACAAAATGAGTGCCGGGTATGTCACGCAAGGTTCTCAACCATATCCGCAGGGACACAGCACTGCTGTGTCCTCCTGTCTCAACCATATCCGTAGGGACACAGCACTGCTGTATCCTCGTATTGCGATCGAGTTGGCCTGTCCTGGCAATCTTATTATACTAAAAAGACTTTTGCTATAATAAGATTCCGCGACCGCCGTCTTATTTCACTGGAATAACATAAGATAACAAGACCTCAACCTTTGTCCCTCCGTCACCCAATGATGCGATCTGGTCGATACGTCCAACAAACTGAAGGATACAGCGCCTTCATTCCAGCGCCCCTCCCTCCCGAACCGCCCATTAAAATGGACGCAGAGCTTCATCGCTTGCTCTCCAATGCCGATCGGGCTTTAGGAAGACTAGACGGTGCTACCTCTATTTTGCCCAACCCTGACCTATTCGTAGCGATGTACGTCCGTCAGGAAGCCGTTCTTAGTTCGCAAATTGAAGGAACGCAAAGCACCCTAGAGGACGTACTTCAATATGAAATTGATGTCAAAGGTCAAGAACGCTTTAAAGATGTGCAAGAGGTTGTTAACTACGTTAACGCCATGAACTACGGTTTAAAGCGGCTTCAAGAATTTCCACTTTGTCTGCGCTTGCTGCGAGAAATTCATACAGAATTACTCAAAGACGTGCGAGGAAGCGATCGCACACCGGGAGAATTTCGGAAAAGTCAAAATTGGATTGGCCCTCAAGGTTGTAACCTGGGTACTGCGGCCTATGTACCTCCAACAGTTGCAGAAATGCACCAATCTCTCGACAACCTAGAGAGATTTTTGCACGATACCAATTCTTTACCTGTACTGATTCATTGCGGATTAGCTCACGCTCAATTTGAAACAATACACCCATTTTTAGATGGAAATGGACGGATTGGACGATTGCTAATTACTTTTCTGCTTTGTCAGCAAGGAATCCTACAAAAGCCTTTACTATACCTCAGTCATTATCTAAAGTTTCACAGAATAGAGTATTACGATCGCCTGATGGCAATTCGCACTCATGGAGATTGGGAAGGATGGTTAAAGTTTTTTCTTCAAGGTATTTTTGAAGTCAGCCAGTCAGCAACAACTACAGCCCGTTCTATTCTGGAAATGCGCGAAAATCACCGCGAAATAATCGGTCAGCAAATTTCCAGTAGCAGTTATGGTTTGCGCTTGCTAGATATACTTTTCCAGCACCCAATCGTCAATATTCGTTTAGTAGAAAACGAATTGCAATGTAGTTACGCAACAGCTAGGAAAATAGTCGATAAATTTGTAGAAATTGCTTTGCTTGATGAAGTCACAGGTTGGCAACGCAACAGACTTTATCGTTACAAACCCTATCTGGATCTTTTTGAAAGCAGCTACTCACTAATCAATCCTGACAATTCTGATTCTCACTAAAACGCTAGTAAAAATTAACTCTATGATTAAGTATTTCTTGATTAGGTTAAAATAATGATTATCTCCCATATAGTTCTGCAAAATTGGCGCAATTTTCAGTCAGTGAATGTTGAGTTGCGCGATCGCGTTTTTCTGGTAGGCCCGAATGCCTGTGGTAAGTCAAACTTTCTCGATTCATTGCGCTTTTTGCGGGATCTGGCCAAAGCAGGAGGCGGATTGCAGAAAGCCGTGAGCGATCGAGGCGGCGTCTCAAAAATTCGCAGTCTTTATGCACGTCGATATCCCGATGTAGAAATAGAAATTCACCTTTCAGAATCTAATTCCGAACAGCCATTATGGAGGTATGGGCTGGGAATTAAACAGAAAAAAGGTGGGAAAAATGAGCCGATTGTTGCCTACGAGCGAGTTTGGAAGGGCGATCGGCAAATTATCGATCGCCCTACTCAAGAAGATGAGAACGATGAGCTACGTCTCACCCAGACTTATTTAGAGCAAATTAATGCTAATGCAGAATTTAGAGAAATTGCTAAATTTTTAGAATCGATTTTATATTTACATTTAATTCCTCAGTTAGTTCGTCATCCCGAAGCTTTTGCTACTCCTGGACTTTCCGAAGATCCTTTTGGTAGAACTTTTTTAGAGCGAGTTGCTAAAACTCCCGAAAAAACCCGAAAATCACGATTAAAAAAAATTGAAGATGCTTTAAAGTTAGCTGTACCACAATTGAAAAACCTCACAGATACCAAAGATGTGATGGGAGTTCCGCATTTAGAAGCTGTTTACGAACATTGGCGGCCCGGAGCGGGGAAACAACGGGAAGACCAATTTTCTGACGGAACGTTACGGTTAATTGGTTTGCTTTGGTCGCTGTTAGAAACTGATTCATTATTGTTACTAGAAGAACCAGAACTCTCCTTAAATTCGGCGATTGTTAGCAATCTACCGTCTCTGATTTATCGCCTTCAGCGTCCGAGAAAGCGACAGGTTATTCTCAGTACCCATAGTGCCGATTTGCTCTCAGACAAAGGCATTGGCGGCGAAGAGGTGCTGCTAATGACACCGACTGCTGAAGGAACTCAAGTAAAACTTGCCTCTAGTAACGAACAAATAACAATGCTATTAGAAGGAGGTTTAAGTATAGCTGATGCTGCACTTCCTCTCACAGCACCGCCCGCCATCGAACAACTCAGTTTATTCAAATGACGGATATTCCCATCAATTTAGTGTTTGAGGATGTACTGAGTGAAGCAGTTCTTAAAGAAATGCTTAAACAGTCTCAACGTCGATTTTCAGTGGGAAATTGCTTGAACCAGAGAGGATATGGCAAAATCAAAAAGATTCTTCCTGGATTAAATCATGCGGCGAAGGGAATGCCATACTTAGTATTAACTGATTTGGATAATGCAGACTGTCCGCTAGTAATTCTTTCCGAGTGGCTAACTCAACCAAAACATCCTAATCTGCTGTTTCGGATTGCGGTTAAAGAAGTGGAAGCGTGGTTACTTGCACATCGGGAGGGATTTGCCGAATTTCTGGGTATTTCAGTAGACTTAATTCCTGGCGATGTGGATCGAATTTCCGATCCCAAACAGCTTTTAATCACTCTGGCTAAAAAGTCAAGGAAGCGAAATCTGCGGGAGGGGATTGTCCCCGATCGTAATAGTACCGCAAAAATTGGTAAAGACTATAACGGTCAACTCATCCAGTTTGTCAATCAAAGTTGGCAGGTTGCATCAGCACAGACTAATTCCCCCAGTTTACAACGAGCTATGAATGCACTCATAAATTTTCAACCAACCTGGGAAAATTGAGAAAAAAAAAGAGAAATTATGCGCTCGCCAACGACAATTAATCAACCGATCATCTATAATATAACGGGAGGGGATGAGTAGACCCGACACCTAGCCACAAACTATGCAACCCATCCAAATTACCACATTCCAAGCTTTGCGGCGCAGCCTAAGCCTGATAATCAAAGCCGCACCGATCGAACTCCGCAATTTAATCATACTCAACATCATCCGCGGTGCCGCCCCATCTGGCGTGCTTGTTTTAGATAAACTAATCATTGATGAAGTATCTCGGTTGCTGTCACGAACCCAAACGGCACAACCTTTAGCTTTGATGCTTTCCCACCCAATCTTGCTGTGGAGTATTGTCGGAGTCTTAACTCTCAAGTTAGTCAGCGATTCAATCGAAACCATGAGTTCTTTTGCAGCAACATCTTTGCGCGATCGCGTGCAAGGCGGAGTTGAAGGACAAGTCCTCGAAAAAGTCGCCAATTTTGACGATATCGCCCTGTTTGAAAACCCCGAACTATTAAACATATTAGAACTTGCCAAAACCGGAGTTAAACAAGTACAGCAACTAGCCTTCACCATCAGCATGACAATCACGGGAATTTGTATCTTCATTCCCTCGATCGGCCTGGCTGCATCAATAGCTTGGTGGGTTCCTGTGGTGATGGTGGTGTCATCACTTCCCTCAATTCACATTGAAAGAAAATATCTCAAACTTATCTGGAGAGTTCAAAAAAAGCAAGCTAAAATCACTCGCGAGATGAACTTATCCGCTACGGTATTGACAGGGGAAGAATATGCTAAAGAATTGCGTTTGTTTGGGTTGCAGGAACTTTGGCTCAAACGCTGGAATGGTCAGTATTTGCAGTTTTTTAGCGAGATGCAGCAAGTGCGAAAAAAAGGAGCGATTGTTGTACTTTTGTGGTCGATATTTAGTAGAATAGGTGTAGCCTTGCCATTTGTTTATGTGGTGATGGGAGCTTTGGGAGGGCGCTACACTTTGGGAGATTTGGCGCTGTATTCTGGTTTGATTGTCCAAGTAGAGACGAGTTTGCAATTACTGATTGGTAATTACACTAATTTGTACGATATTTCCCTCGGCGTCAGTCCGATTTTTCAACTTTTGGATCTCAAACCCGAGTTGCAGTCTCCGCTGGTGAATGTGGCATCTCGCTTGCCTAGTTTAGAAGATTACGGGCAAGATGCCCGTGCCACAAATCAAGTATCAGATCACGGGCAAGATGCCCGTGCCACAAAAGATAAAATTGGTATCGAGATTAAGGATTTATCTTTTTGCTATCCCGGTAGCACTAAAAGCACGATCGCAAATATCGACTTAACCATTAATCCGGGTGAAATGCTAGTGCTTGTCGGGGAAAATGGCGCGGGTAAGACGACTCTTGGCAAACTCCTCGGTCGCCTGTACGACCCGACAAGTGGTACGATCGCCTGGAATGGCAAAGATTTGCGATCGTACCCTCTAGCATACGTGCGATCGCGCATCGCCGTTGTCATGCAAGATTACGCCCGTTTCCCCTCCACAGTGCGCGAAAACGTCGGTTTTGGCGACTTGCTTTCACTGTCGGATGACACCGCAATTAACGAAGCTATTTCCGAAGCAGGAATTAGCGCAAAAGTCAATAGTCTTTCCGCAGGTTTAGAGACACCGTTGGGGAAACAATTAGAAGACGGCATAGACTTATCGGGGGGACAGTGGCAAAGAATTGCGATCGCCCGCGCCTTAATGCGGCTTGATACAGCCGAAGTCCTAATTTTTGACGAACCAACCGCCGCCCTCGACCCCAAGACAGAACACGAAATTTACAGCATCTTCCGCCAAATCGCCGCCGGGAAAACCACGATTGTCATCAGCCACAGGTTGGGATTGGCCAAAATTGCCGATCGCATCGCCGTGATGGAAAATGGTAAAATAGTCGAAATCGGAACTCACGACGAATTGATAGAATTGGGCGAAATATACCATTCAATGTTTACCCGTCAAGCTAGCAGCTATATTTAGATATTGGTTATTGGTTGCTTGTTATTAGTTATTGGTTATTTTGTATATCAAATCGGGTGACATCCGAATTATGTAGTGCTGTCCCCGCTCGCTATTGGGGTAGCGAGCGGGGACAGCACTGACTATTCCGATGCAACCAGAAACGATATTATTGTTATTTTTTGCCTGCTACGAATAACCAATAACCAATAACTAATCACCAACTGTCAACTGCCAACTGCCAACTGCCAACTGCCAACTGACTATCTCCCAGTCAGCGTATCCGCATAAGGATCGGGCAAAGCTTGCTGCACCTCCAACACCGACAAAGAATCTCCACTTACAGGTTGGCTAATTGACTTTTTTTTTAGTCCGTCTCCCCGCATATCGCGCTCTTGCAACTTCACCAATTCCTCCTGATAAACAGCAACAATTCGCCCCAAACTGATTACCAAATCATCCCAATTCTCATCTCCGACCAACTTCTCAGAAATCCCCTCAAACAACTCTCCAGCCTGCCGTTTTTGCACGTAAGCCTTCAACAGCTTTCCCGACTTTTGCAAAACCGCCTGATAAATCTCTCCATCCGACCACCACAGCCCCTGTTGACTCAGCAGCCAAGTCAAAATATACTCCCGAGCGTGTTGCTCCTTCACCCAGGCTGCCAGATACTGCAAATCTTCCATAATTACAACAGTCTCCTAAATTTTCCTCAAAATGTCCGCTTATCTGTATCTATCGTTACTGCGATCGAATTAATATCCGTCTCATTATCCCTCACCGCTCTCTTTAATATCGCTAATATCGCTTAAATCTTAAAAAAACCCTAGTGATTCACCAAACATCAATTTTTTGAATATAAAAATACACTTAAACTGACATCTTGCATCATGCTCGCTTAACAGGCTTTCCGGCCTGTTCCACAAAGAGTAAATTCCCTCTCAGGTCTAAAGACTCTGAGTTTCCCACTTACCGAGTATTTTTATGGCAAAGCAAAATTTTGGTTTAATCGGTCTAGCAGTTATGGGCGAAAACCTAGCCCTCAACGTCGAAAGCAGAGGCTTCTCCGTAGCGGTATACAACCGCACAGCAGCCAAAACCGACGAATTCATGGCAAAACGGGCCCAGGGCAAAAACATTGTAGCCACCAAGACTCTGGCGGAATTCGTCGAAGCTCTAGAACGTCCTCGAAGAATCTTAGTCATGGTACAAGCTGGCAAAGCCGTAGATGCGGTAATTGACCAGCTCAAACCCATGCTAGACCCCAATGACATGATTATTGACGGCGGCAACTCCCTCTACGATGACACCGAACGTCGCACCAAAGATTTAGAAGCTGCCGGACTGGGATTTGTCGGCATGGGCATTAGCGGCGGCGAAGAAGGCGCACTGAATGGCGCTAGCATGATGCCCGGTGGCACGCTGGCAGCCTACAAGGAATTAGAGCCAATTCTCGTCAAAATAGCGGCTCAAGTAGATGACGGCCCCTGCGTCACATTCATCGGCCCTGGCGGTGCCGGTCACTATGTGAAAATGGTGCACAACGGTATTGAGTACGGGGATATGCAGCTCATTGCTGAAGCCTACGATTTGCTAAAAAACGTCGGTGGACTCAGCGGCCAGGAGTTGCAGGAAGTTTTTGCCGAATGGAATACAACTGACGAACTCAACTCGTTTTTGATTGAAATTACGGCTAATATTTTCAAATACATTGACCCGGAAACTAAGCAACCCTTAGTTGAGGTAATTATGGATGCTGCCGGTCAAAAAGGTACTGGTCGCTGGACTGTAATGAGTGCTTTGGAATTGGGCGTGAGCATTCCCACAATTATCGCTGCTGTGAATGCCAGAATCATGTCTTCTTACAAAGCAGAGCGCGTCAAAGCTTCGGAACAACTGACGGGGCCTACCACCAAGTACGAAGGCGATCCTAAAGAGTTTGTGAACAAAGTTCGGGATGCTCTTTACTGCTCGAAAATTTGCTCCTACGCCCAAGGTATGGCGCTGTTGAGCGCGGCCTCAAAGTCGTATAATTATGACTTGAGTTTGAGCGAAATTTCCCGCATTTGGAAGGGCGGCTGTATCATTCGGGCTGGATTTTTGGACAAGATTAAAAAAGCTTTCAAGGACGATCCCGCACTGCCGAATTTGCTGTTAGCGCCAGAGTTTAAACAGAGCATTCTCGATCGCCAATCAGCTTGGCGCGAAGTGTTATCTACGGCTAGCCTGCTGGGTATCGCTGTACCGGCCTTCAGCGCGTCCCTGGACTATTTCGACAGCTATCGGCGCGATCGACTCCCGCAAAACCTGACGCAAGCTCAGCGCGATTATTTCGGGGCTCACACCTACGAGCGCACCGACAAACCGCGCGGTGAATTCTTCCACTCAGAGTGGACTCAGGCTGCTAAAGAGTCGCTGCAAACTGGTACTGCTGATTAATTAGTTTTTGTAGGGTGCGTTTCGGCGCACCTTACTAATTAATCTGGGGTTGCAAATTGTTTTGACGTTTGTTTTTGAGATAGCTTTTAATATATTCGTCGTTAAAGAGCGATCGGGCGATCGTGAGTGCTTTTTGTCTTTCTGCGTCTGTCATGTAATCATCGCCTTTTAAACCTGATGGCGGGTGTCGGGGATCGCCGCCTGCATCCAGGAATCGCTGACGGACGTTAGCGAAGCCCTCGAAGAGGATCGCCATTAATTCTCCCAATCTCCGGTCTTGTTCTCGAATGATATCATGCGATTTCGTCATAGTCTTCAACCTCGTCTATACGAACAACTCGCCACTTTGTATTATAAACTATAGATATCTCTTTAAAGTAAGTGTAATTTTATGAAACCTTTTCTAGTAAGAGCCGCTGCCATTATCGGTGATATTGCAGCATTGGTATTTGATACAATTAAAGAAGAAGAATCAAAAAAACTTTTATCAGACAGCGGTATTCTCGAAGTGGATGCAATGACTGGCAAAGAGTTTGAAAAATTTCTAGCTGTCCATTTTAGAAACTGTGGTTATAGCGTCACTTTAACTCAAGACAGTCAAGATTATGGAGCAGATTTGATTTTGTACAAAGACGGATCGAAAACAGTAGTTCAAGCAAAAAGAAGCAAAAATCCAGTTGGGATTAAAGCAGTTCAAGAAGTAGCAGGAGCCGTCAGACATTACAACGGAAATAAAGGCAGAGTCATCACCAACAACAGATTTACAGAAAATGCTTGCAAACTTGCCAAATCTAACGACGTAGAGTTATGGGATAGAAAAAAACTCATCGAATTCATCCTGACAGCTAAGAATTATCAATAAATCATGATAGAAATTTCCAACACAGTATTTATTGCCGATCGCGAAATTGAGATTAGCGCCATTCGCTCCCAAGGCGCGGGCGGACAAAATGTAAATAAGGTGGCGAGTGCTATTCACCTGCGCTTTGATATCCCAGCTTCTTCATTACCCGATCGCTACAAAGAGCGTTTATTGCAACTCAACGATGGGCGAATCACCTCCGAAGGTGTGATTATCATCAAAGCACAGGAGCACCGCAGCCAGGAACAAAACCGCGAGGAGGCTTTGAGGCGGCTGCAAGAATTGATCAAAAGTGCGATCGTCATCCCGAAAAGGCGCAAACCCAGCAAAGCGACTCGTAGTTCCCAGCGCAAGCGTCTTGACAGCAAAACCAAGCGAGGGCAGATTAAGGCTCTGAGAGGGAAAATTACCGATTAAGGGATCAAAGGGCTCCCAGGTACGTAGTTGCGCTTCAGCGCTCTTTTTGGGATATCGGAAAGAGCGCTGAAGCGCAACTACGTACCTAAGAATTAACCCCTGCGCGTTATTTGTCCGATCGCCCTCGCGATCTACTGGATAAGTCATCGGGAATTTTAGTTACGTCTAATCCTAAAAGCTCAAACATAGTTTTTAGAGAAACTTGGTATAGGTTAGCCAGTGCAGCCACGTTTTCAACAGTTGGCATAGACTTTCCTGATTCCCAGTCAGCTTGCATCCGCTCAGAAACGCCGATATGTTGTTTGACTTGAGGGCGGGTTAGCCCAGCTTGTTCTCTGAGAAGCCTTAATGGAGACTTTTCCTTTTCTTGCGAATTTTCTTCCCTAATACATGAAGCTTGTTTCAATGATTCTGGCTTCTTGACCTCCGTCGAAAGATGAAGTACACTTAATGCTTGTAGGTCATCGGGAATTTTGGCTACGTCTAATCCCATACATCTAGCAAGTGTTTTTAGAGGTACGCCTAGCTCCCGCGCCAGAGCAATGACGCGATCGAAGCGAGGAATGGCTTCTCCTCGTTCCCAATCACCAATAATGCGAATTCCTACCCCCATTCGACGACTAAGTTCGGGTTGGGTCAAATTTGCACTTTCTCTCAGGTTTTTCAAGGTTATCGTTTCTCGGTCTTCAGCTTCCATTAACTATAGCAATTAATTGCTAGCAAAATAGTGCTTGACAAAGTTGGTATCTGGCACTAAACTGCTAGTAGATAGGCAAAACAAAGGCGGCCTGGCAAGCCTCCTTCGATCAAAATGCAGGTTTGAATAACCGCCTCACTTGTAGTGTCTATCAATTATGCACCTGCATAACCCTTAGTATTTTTGGGGCTTGAGTGCATACCTCAAGCTCCTTTCCCTGAACTCCGAGGAGGTGATGCGATGTCAATCGTCGATCGACCTACAACACAGCCCAACTCAAAATTGTACCAAAGATTCCGACCATGACTTCCCTGTGCTTGTTAGTTGTCCGATCGTGAGGGCGATTTTACCAAAGGGATATCGTCAGGAATGTTGGAGATATCGATGCGTAGCAATCTAGCGACGGTTTTGGGCGAAAGCTTTAACTCCCTGCATAGGGCGAAAAAATTATCCGCCCGTGGCATTTTCCGACAATTAACCCAGGAATTCACTGTATTTAGAGAAACTCCTAGGTTTCGGGCTAGTTGTTCCTGCGTAGCTTCAGCCAATTGGATAGCTTCTTGAATAGTTTCTGGTTTGAGATAGTCTATATCTTGATTCATTTAAACTAAAGTTATACAACTTTAGTTGACAAATTAGAATTGTCCAACTAAAGTTGTAAGTGACGGACATGGCAGAAGGTGGTCGGCGAGCCTTCAAGTTCAAAACGTGCAGGTTTTAATAACCGCCTTGCTTGTGCTGTCTATCAATTGTGCTGGCATACAAGAGCCTATTTTTGGGGTTTGAGTGCATACTTTAAGCCCCTTTCTCTGAACTCCGAGGAGGTGGTGCCATGTAAAAGGTCGATCGACCTTACAACACAGCCCAACTCAAAATTGTACCAAAAATCCCGACCAAAACTTCGCTCTGTTGGTTAGCTGTCCCTCGGCGGCACGTAATCATCAACAAGTCCTGACACATCTAGCCCGATCGAGTGACAGAACTGTTTCAAGCTAATATTTAGGGCTGTACAAATGGCTATTGCAGTATCAACTCTGGGTTTTTGTTTTCTTTTTTCTATGGAATACAAAGTATCTTCAGAAACTTTCCCCGTCAGTTGCAGGCTAAGCTCACGGCGACTAAAGCCCCTGTATTCTCTAATTTCCGCAAGGCTCATTTCGTATAAATCCCGTACTTCTTGATTCATTATGCAGAATGTTTCGTAGTTTACCCTTGACAAAGACAGGAAGCCTGACTAAACTACGAATAAAGGCATAGCAAGCAGCCGGCAAGCCTGAAAGCACAACCCAACTCAAAATTGTATCTGTTGGTTTAATTTAATTGCTAATTCGGCCCAAAGCTCTCTGGAAGTTCATCTATTTTTTCTATTTTTAGTTCTCGGCAAATAGCTTTCAACTGAAAGAGAGAAAATTTTGGTTCTGTGGCTCCAGATATCCATCTATGATATGTGGCCCGCGGAATCCCGCATCTAAAAGCAAACTCATCTTGTGATAAGTCTGTTTTGTTGATTCTTAGGGCTTCCAATGGTGAATTGCCCTCCTGTCTTCGTTCTTTTCTTGATGACATTGTAACATAAAATCTCAAATTGAGATGTCATACTTGACAAAATTAAATCGACATCTCATAATGAGACAAAAGCGACATAACACAAGTCGGTCGGTCAGGCCGAACAGTCCAAACGTCCAAGTTTGAATAGCCGCCTTGAGGTGATGCGATGTAAAAGGTCGATCGACCTTACAACACAGCCCAACTCAAAATTGTACCAAAAATCCCGACCAAAAATTCCACTTTGCGATCGCCCAACTTCCGTGCTATCGTTCCCTTTCTCGACCCCTTCCCGATCATGACCACATCTACCGACAACTTCTACCTAGGCGATATCGCCTCCAACTTTCACTTCGCAGGCCCGCTGCTAGACTTTGAAGAAGAAATCCAGAATCAATCGCCCTTTCACGATTTAGAGTATCTGACAGGCGAAATAAAAAGAGGATTCCTCGACTACGTGCGACAAGGGATCATGCTGGACGCGATCCGAAAACTGCGCTTGTACAAAGACAAGTTCAAAACTTTCAAAATTTACTGCGAACAAGCCTTAGGCAGACAGTATTTTTATTGCACGCAAATTATCAAATCTGCGGCAATTTGCCTGCGCTTAATAAAAGCCGGATTTGAGATTTTGCCTAGCTGCGTCGCTCAAGTTGTCCCCTTGTTCAAACACGCAGTCACAGATCAATACGGCGACTGTGCTTTACAGGAAAAGTGGCAAGAAGTTGTGGATGTCATCCCCAAAGAAAGGATTACAGCAATAACGATAGCCGAAACAGTTGACAACAATCCCAACCTCAGGTTAAAACAAATTCGGATTAAAACCGACACCTACGCCCTGTTGACCAAAAAAGCAGCCGCTGCGGGAATGTCAATTTCGGAATTTTTGGGGCGGCTGGTTGACGAATACAACCCCAGAATTGTAGAGCAGCCGGCGGAACACACTCCCGAACAAGAGGAGATTTTAGACCAATTGGACGCGGAGTTTAAGAAGCCCGCAGCGGAACAGATTTCAAATTCTGCTCCAGCCAAAGTTAAATCTAAAGGTTTTGGAGTAAAAAATGAGCCAAAAGGTGGTAAAAGGGAGGTGAAGGCGAAAAGTTCGGAAGGTAAAGTAAAAGCGAAAAGCTCTCCAAGTGAAAATAAGCTGAAAAATAAGCAAACAGAAATTCCAGTCGAGAAACTATCCAATTTATTTCAGGAACAAAATAATGAAGTCATCTGCCCAAAACCCAATCATGCGTCAACTGAAGCTGATGGAGGCTCAATTGACCCAGATTCAGTGCCAACTGATTAAAGCCACTGTGTTGAATTGGTGGCAAATCGTTTTGCCTGACGGACAGAAGATTGCGATCGAGCACGCGGGCGGCGGACACTGGATTTTTCGGGCTAACGGCCTTGAAAAATCGCATCCTGAAGTGCGGCTAGCGGTGTTAAGGGCGATCGCCGAAGGCTGTCGTCGATAAGCTACGATTAAGGACACGGCGCTGTGTCGTGTCCCTACTGGGTTATGGGAGTTGTCATGATTTGCGGATGTTGGGGCGATACCTTCGGTCTGCTTCGCTTACGACATTAGTATCGAGATTGGTTAAAAGTGCGATCGGAATGTCCCAACTGTGGGGCGAAGTTTAAGATTCCCGCGTTGTGGGCGGATGGCTGGTGTCAAGGAGGTTTTGTGAGGTTTAAAAAGATGGCGGAGTATCAGAAATATTGCTGATTCCTTGAGACAATAAAGTTCTGTATGCTTGCTGAGGATGAGTTGGTTCATCAGGATATTTGAGTTCTAGTAATTTTTCTGACAACATTGGATTAATAAAATGAGTCCTAATTGTTTCAGAACTGCGATTCAATAGTTCAGCTAATCTTTTGACAGTTAAATATCTTTCCGAGCAAAGTTTCAGAATCGTGTTTCTCATCAACTCTGGACTTGCCCGTTGCTTTTCTCGAACCGGAGCAGCTATTTCTAGTAAAAAGAAATTTTCATCATTATGCACGGAGCTTGACTCATTATGCACGGAGCTTGACTCATTATGCACGGAGCTTGACTCGTTATGCACGGAGCTTGGCTCATTATGCACGGAGCTTGGAATCAAGGAAAGTAAATCAGGTTGACTTTTATTTGGTAGAGCGTACTGAGTTCCGCGACCACGACCAGAGCGCTCTAACCAACCATTATTTACGAATTGCTTGAGACATTCCCCTATATCTCTGGGATGTTCTCGACTATAACACTGAATGTCAGCATTGCTAATTTCTCCTGATTGATGTGCCAGTATCAAAATAATCCGCTCTAATTCGGTCAATTCGCAATAGTCATCTCCCACAATTTCCCTTAACTCTGTTTCGACATTTTCGGGAATCATGCTCACCATTGGTAAAGCAACCAAAGTCATCTCTAACTCTAATTTCTCTGATACCAAAGGAAACCATTGCTGCTCTATCCATGCGCGGATCATCTTTCTAAAGCCCGATCCTGCTTTTTCTCCTAAGCCAAGCATTTGAAACATTTTTTGCAAATTAGGATTGCGAGGATCGCTAACGCCGCCTTCGTAAAGCTGCTGAATAGAAATTCTCAGACGACCCGGATTGGAAAACGAAAAACCATTTTTATACTTGGTAATTTTTAAAGGGCGAGTAGATTGATAATCGGCATGAATAAGAGTATTGACCAAAGCCTCTCGCAATGCTTCATGGACATGAGTTTCGCCACGACGTATGGCATCTTTGTCGAGTTGGAAAGGAACTTCTAAATCATTAACTACACGAGTATAAACACGATAGTAAAAATTAAACAAGTTAGGTTCCCACTTGCCGTCAAGTGTTAGTCTGTAAGTCCATCGTGTTTCTGGATCGTCAGAAAGTTGCTCCTGATAATCAAGTTGGTAGTGAGACAGTGCATCTAAAATACTACGTTCGCGACCAAACATGAGCAAACCAGCAATAGTTAACCCTTCTTGACCCGTGCTGCGATCGCGACTCCATCCCCCTAACTGACGCAACAAATCCGAATCATGTAATGCCAGCCAAGGATGATCTGGTTCTCTAGAGCTAAACCGTTGACGAAAGGATTTTAATGTTTCTGTATCGATATCACTAAGGTCGAAACCTTCTAAAATTTGGATATCTTGAGGTGCATCACTGGCATCGCGCAACATTTGACGGATTTCAGCATCAGTGCAACGATAATCCCCTTCATAATTGCGTTTATATGTGCCTGTTAAAGGATTATTGTTAATATAAACTGGTCGCTGTGTCCGAGTCGCTCTTGGCACTTTAATAATGACTAACTTATTAGTTTCAATCTCTAGTTGTTCTAGATCGGAGTTAAAACAGATAGGAGTGCTGAGTTTTTGCAGATTGTTATGATTGTTCCAAAATTCTTTTAATAGTACACTGGGGTTACGGACACCTGAAATCTCGAACCCATTTCGATTTTCCGTGACACCTAGAACAATATAACCACCATCTGTATTGGCAAATGCTGATACTGTTTCCCAACTACTTTTGGGAAAACCACCGTCAGCAGACTTAAATTCAATGTCTTGGTCTTCTCCAAGGTTTATGCGATCGAGTAATGTTTCTAAATCCATTTCCTTATCTCTGAAGCAGGGTGAGTAAACTCCAGTTCTTTCTCATAAAGGCGTTTGAGCGCTGCCAGTATTTCAAAGCTCAAACCCACAGACCAACAAGAGTCGATCGCTGCCAGCGCGATTAAGTATGTTATCAGTGATAAATATTTTGTTACTATACATTAAGTCAGAGTCCTAAATGTCGTAGCCATAAGGCTTAAAAAACTATGGACACAACTGGACTCGAACCAGTGACCCCTACGATGTCAACGTAGTGCTCTAACCAACTGAGCTATGCGTCCTCACGAATTACCAATGTAGCAGAACATTAGATGAATTGTCAAGCATAAATATAAAATTTTTCAAGCCACCCACAGCCACCGCCCTAATTCCCAACCCGCCAAATCTTCACAGTTCGATCGCCCGAACCGCTAGCCAAACACCCCGCATCAGCACTAAAGGCCACCGACAAAACCTCCCCCCCGTGTCCCGTCAGAAGTTCCAGCAAACCCCCCGTAGCCGTATCCCACAAATAAATCGAACCATCCCGACTCCCCGTCGCCAAAAACCCACCATCCCGGCTTAACGCCACACACAAAACATCCCCAGAATTGTCCCTCATACTCCGCAGCAGCGTACCTCGCCCCTGTGCGTCCACCCGCCACAGCTTCGCTGTACCATCCCGACTCCCACTAACCAAAATCGATCCTTCTCCTACTCCCCCCCTTGTAGGGGCGGTGCCCCCGTGCCCGCCCTGGCTGGGGAAGTTCGCAGCAAAGGCGATCGCCCGCACCCAATCCCCGTGCTCTGCTAAAGTACAAATCGATCGACCATTGCGCCAATCCCACAACTGCAAACTCTTATCCCGACTCCCCGTCGCCAAAAACTCCCCACCAGGACTAAAAGCCACCGCCTCCACCCCACCGACGTGACCATTCAAAGCCGACATCGGCCTACCCTTATTCAAATTCCACAACTGCACAGTCTTGTCCCGACTCCCCGTCGCCAAAACCTGACCGTCGGGACTAAACGCCACAGCATAAACCCGATCCTCATGACCGCGCAAAGCATACCACCACTTACCCTTATTCAAATCCCAAATTTGAATAGTTTTATCCCGGCCACCGCTAGCCAAAGTCGCCCCATCAGGACTAAAAGCCACAGAAGTCACCCAGTCAGAATGACCCGTGAGAGTATACCACCGCTTACCCCCGTGCAAATTCCACATCTCGATCGTTTTATCCTCACTCCCGCTAGCTAAAGTCGCGCCATCAGGACTGAAAGCTACTGACGTAACAGCATGGGAATGACCTACCAAAGTATGAACGCACCTCCAAGTAGGCGCGCGCGCTGGCACAACCCGCTGCATCGGTGGCACAGGTATAATAGTGCCTGCAACCGTTGGTGGCACGGCATTCTGCACCGCAGGCATCCTCTGTGGCACGGGAATTGCAGGCGCTGGTAGGGGCGGTGGATGGTGCGTGCCCGCCCCCGACTGCTGCGGCTGCAAATCTTGGAGAACTTCAGCTACAGATTTGTAGCGGCGACTGAGACTCGGTTCGATCATTCTGTCGATGATGCGGCTTAATTTCGGATCGATTTGAACCTTCAAAAAATCTCGCCAAACCCAAACATCTTGATTGATATCGAACAAATCAAACGGAGATATTTGAGTCAGTAAATAAATGCAAGTTACGCCCAAACTATACAAATCGCTAGCATAAACCGCTTGACCTCGAATTTGTTCCGGCGCCACGAATTCAGGCGAACCAATCACTGTACCTGTTTCTCTCAAACCCTCCACAAGTTTTGCAGCACCAAAGTCAACTAAAACTAATTCCCCGGTTAGTGTTGGGTAAGTATAAATAATCGGAGTTTGAGAAACGCGGCGGCGGATAATGTTAGGTGGTTTAATGTCTCGGTGAATTACATTGCGATCGTGCACGAACTGCAATACTGGCAATAAATCATTCAGCATACCGAGAATCTGATTTTCGCTAAAAGCCCCAGCCCCCGCCAATTCTTGCTGTAAATTTTGACCTTCTATAAATTCCTGCACTAAATACTGATATCGTTCCTGCTGAAAGTGCGCCAGCAATTCGGGAATTTGCGGGTGTTTTCCCAATTCGTCCAGCCGCACCGCTTCTCGGTTGAATAATTCTGCTGCTTTTTCGGCGCTGCTGGTTCCTTGGGATAGCGGGAAAAACTGTTTGATTGCACAGCGCGGTTTTGAGGGTTTGTCTTCGTCAACGGCTAAAAAAGTACGGCCAAAACCGCCGCGCCCGAGGGGTTTGATGGCGCGGTAACGCTCTCTCAGCAACAGTTTTGTGCCACAATTCAGGCAGAATTGAGTTCGATCGGCATTTTGGGGGGTTTGACAGGCGGGGTTTAGGCAATAACTCATAACTGAACCGGGAAGCAATCAGCAGCATATTTCTATGATACTGAGCCAAAAGGGCGATCGACCTTCGCGTTACAATTTAAAATTAAAGGACTGAAGTCCGAACGATCAAACCAGTTTGTAGTGAGGACTTCAGTCCGCAGCATTTAAGCTCTAGCTTTAACATTCAGAGCATACTCTTTAAACCTTTCCAAGTCAGCCTGAATAGTCGATTCAACAACTCGCCCTACAAATGAATTGTCCATCAATGTTGCCAGCCAGCCGGGAACTCCATAAGCCACGGTTAGTTTGACAATGCTGCTGTTTTTGCGATCGTAAAACCGCACCGCACCCCGATTGGGCAAACCATCTACCGATTCCCACTGAATTATCTGATTCGGCACTAATTTGAGAATCCGAGAAAGCCAGCTAAATTCTAACCCCCCGGTTGCAAGTTTCCAGCGCGATAATTCTGGATCTTCTTCGAGAACTCGAACTGATTCTATCCACTTCATCCAGCGCGGCATTTGCTCTAAGTCAGACCAAAGTTCCCACGCTAATTCGATAGGAATTGCCACTTCTACTTGTACACTATGCTCTAACCAATCAGTCATTCGATTTTAGATTTTAGATTTTAGATTTTAGATTGAAGAATTGTTTCTTCTCGTTTCCAGGCTCGGCCTGGTAACGCATATCCAGAGGCTCCGCCTCGGTTTTCAAAAGCGAATATCAGAGGCAGAGCCTCCTCCAAGGCATTCCCAGCCAGAGCCTGGAAACGAGAGAAAATCATTAGCTTTTAGCTTTTAGCATTTTTCACTGGAGCGACTAATGCCAACTGCCAACTGCCAACTATCAACTGCCAACTAACTGTAAGTTTCCAGAATAGCCTTAGCCGCTTGATGACCGGAAAGAGTCGCACCTTCCATGCTATCAATGTAGTCTTGCTGAGTGTAACTTCCAGCTAAAAAGAAATTAGCAACAGGAGTTTTTTGAGCAGGGCGGAAAAGATCCATTCCCGGCGCTTCCCGATACAGAGATTGAGCGAGCTTAACCACACTGTACCAAGTCATATTTAATTCCCGTGCTGAGGGGAATAAATCCTGAACTTGCTTGAGTACGTGTTGGGCGATCGCCTCATTGCTTTGTTTGATAAACGGATCGCCCGGTGTCAGCACCAACTGCAACAGAGAACCTTGTCCTTCTTTATAATAATCCTTGGGACTTGTCAGCGCCAAATCGGCAAAACAAGAAAAATCTGCATCTGCTGAATATAGCAAATTATCGATGCCTACAGCGTGGCTCAACTGTTTGCGCTTGGCTTCATCTTCCAGTTCCGTTACCCAACCATCGAACCGCAATTGTACTGTCGCAACTGGTACCGCATCTAACTTATAAATGTTGTCAAATTCCGACCACTTGCGCCAAGCTGGAGGCAATATTTTCTGAATTCCAGGCACGTCGCAGGCGAAAACGTAAGCGTCTGCGGTAATATGTTCTTCAGTTTCGCCGTTAGCTACTAGCAAACCTGTCACGCGCGTTTCTGTGCCTTCTTCAAACTGAATTTCTCGCACTCTGCGCCGCGTGTAAATTTTGGTTCCTTTACTTTCCAAATATTCGACAATTGGTTTGTGCAAATATTCGTTGGGAGAACCCGCCAGCATCCGCATGACAGAGGCTTCGGTTTTGGATGCAAAGAATTGGAAAATTGTCAACATACACCGGGCAGAAATATTTTCGGTGTCGATAAAACCTAGTGCGTAGGCGATCGGGTTCCACATTCTTTTGAGGGAGTTTTGGTTGCCCCCTTGACTGCGAAACCAGTCAGCAAAGCTAATTTTATCCAAATTGCGGATAGTTTTCATTGCTCCCTCAAAGTCGATCAAACCACGGACGATGGGGCTAGTTCCCAGGGCGATCGCATTTTGAATTTTGTCTTGTACCGTTAGCTGGGATGTAGTGAAAAATGCCTTCAAACCGTGCAAAGGAGCACCCACGGGAAAGCGAAAATCCAAAGAACCAGTTTCGCCGCCTCGATTGATAAAAGTGTGGACGTGATCTTTGAGGAGCAAATCGTCAAAAGCTCCCACCTTTTTCATTAGGGCAAATAAGTTATAATAGCAGCCGAAGAATACGTGCAAACCCATTTCAACGTGATTCCCGTCGGGATCTACCCAACTGCTGACTTTGCCGCCGACAAAAGGGCGGGACTCAAAAATTTCTACTTCGTGGCCGGCATCCACTAAATCGACTGCTGTGGTCATTCCAGCCAGTCCCGCACCTGCGATCGCAACCCGCATTTTACCTATCCTTATCCAGTATTTTTACAAATTGTAACAAGTTTTAGAGTTTCCGAAACATTCTAAAGTGCGTAAATGCCGATCGGCACTTGCACCCCTCTCTGAATTCTTGCCAAAAAATCCGCACTAATTGCACCGTAAGGGCTTTGTTCCAGATAAGTCTGGCGCAAAGCAGACACATTTTCGCAGACAGCTAAAGAATCAGCTTGTAATCCTCCCTCACCAGCCGGAATTAAGATGCGATTAGGATTATCTACGCCTGTAAGGTTACTTGTGAAAGGAACAACAATCACAGAATCGCTAAACTCGTTGCGGATGTCAGGAGAAACCACAACTACAGGTCTTTTTTTTTGTATCTCCTAACTGACGCAAAGCCCTTGAAAGATAAATCTCCCCTTGTCTGGGATAAGTTGTAGTTATTGAATTAGAGTCCATCGGCGTTCCATGCTTCCTCTATCTGTTCTTCTACAAAATCAAACCACTCTTTTTCATCCTGAATATCTTCTTGACTGCGGTTGAGATAAAATTTCCGCAATTTATCTTCTATTTGCTTGGCGTACCAGAGACGGAGAGCTTGTTCGATCGCCTCCGTCCAATTATCGGTAAGCTGGTCTATTTTATCAGCAAACTCGGCATCAAGGGCGACCAACACTTCTCGCTTTTGAGTAGAATTTGACACGTTCGTTCTCCTTGCCAATTCAAATAAAAAAAATGACTGCTAACTGTTGACTGGCGACTAATATCATTGGTTGTTAGTTATTGGTTATTAGCAGCATCACACGAGTAACAAATAACAAATAACAAATAACAAATAACTAACAACTAACAACTGACTTTAAAACATCGGCATCAACTGAAGTGGCCCAATTCCTAAGTCTTTAGGAGAAACCCAGCGCACCTCAAACAAAGCGACCATATCCTTAAACTGAGGCTGACCGCGAGAAGCACCCATCAACCCTTTAGCAATCACCAAACCGCACCAACCGTTAGTTGATTTACAGCGGCGCTCCCACTTTTTGCGAGCTTCCTGATGCACCGGGTCGTTTTCATTAAACTCGCCAAACAAATACAATTCCCCATTTTTTGTTTGCAAAATACCCAAGTCGTATTGCTCGTCTTGAAAAGGATCTTCGCCCGGATTAAAACAAATTGCCTTCACCCCTCCAGCTTCTTTCAAATCTTGAATCATAGTTTTAGCCTTGGGATTGGAAGTTTGAATCATCACTACAGGCAAACCATCCCCGGCGGTATTAATATCGACTTCTGCACCTTCGTGAAACTGGACACTTCCGCGTAGAAAATCTACCGTTTCCCAAGGTACGACACCCAGACTCAAGAATGAATTTTGCGGCACCAAATCGTCCCGCAGCCGTGGCATTTCAAATTCATCATCCTCATCGTCATCGTCATCGCCCAGCATCTGTAATAATTCGTCTGACACCTCAGGCATCGTCGAAACTTTAACCGATACCTGTTGAATTTCTCCATCAGACTGCGGAACAGGGATGCGGTAGCGACTGTTGAGAGCGGGAAATGTGTCTGCTGCCAATTTCCGGCGGCCGTTGTGGAAAAAGCGGTGGAATGCTTCGAGAGCAACTAACATCGTCAGGGCTTCTTCTTCGTAAAGAATCGATCGCAATCCTTCTAAAGGATGCAGGTTGCCAAAATTCGGTTCAATTTCCGATGGAGGCAAATCGGCTAAATCAATTTCGTCATCGTCATCCTCATCAAGCTCGCCGGCGCTTTCAAAGGTGAGAAACAAACAGTCTTGCCCTAAAAAAGCCTGTTCTAAATCTTCAAAAGAGTCATCGTTGACAACTCGCTCTCGAAACCGCTTCAAGGATTCTAGAGATCGGTACAGCAAAACTCCGTAATCCATTCTCCCTTGGCCCAATACGGATACGTAGAGGCTGGCGACATCCCACTGATTGATTTCAATAGATATAATTTGATGTTCGCTCAAAGTCCGCCACGGAGCATCGTGCCAAATTTGAGCTGCTTTTTCCATTAGCACTTCGGCGTACTCAGGCGGTAATTCGGGAGGCCGATTCACAGCGACTTCTTCCATACTCCGAAAGATTTCATCAATTAAGGGCAATTCCGGTACGTAGTCAATGGAAATGCCTAAATCTTGAAGTATTCCCCGCAGGTAAAATTGAATTTCTCGGTTTTTGACTACGATTTTTTGGGGGCGGACTGCCGGGGCCGGACTTTGGGGATGTTCCATTGCCCGCAGGAGAGCGCGGACGATCGCCTCTGGCCCAGCATCTGGGCCTACCATGTCCATAGCCCTCACGATGCCTTCGGAGCCGTCCACCCATAGAATACACTCGCCACCGGCTTCTGGATCGTCGTCGTCCTCTAGCATCATGTGCGAGTCAGCATTTGATAACGGTCGGCGGTCGCCCTCCCACACGCTGGGAATTTGAGGTAAGTTTTGTAGCCGACGAAGAGTAGAGCGATTCAGCGCTGCCATAGAGTAAGCCCGTTGGGTGAAGCATTGTTGCGGTGCCACAAAGGGTCAACCGCTGCTTCTCAATCATAAACCCTATAGGGGGAGAGGACATCAAGCTTGGAAATGAGGTCTCACCGTAATTAAAAATTTCCGGCTAAAAATTCAGCCTTCAACGTTCAGTTGACAGTTGACAGTTGACAGTTGACAGTTGACTCCGAAAGCTTTTGGCAGTTGGCAGTTGGCAGTTGGCAGTTGGCAGTTGGCAGTTGGCAGTTGGCAGTTGGCAGTTGGCAGGAAAGTAGGTGACTGACTGATGACTGATACTGATAAGGGAGCACCACAGAATGATTGATCCTATAATGACCCAAAGATAATTTCAGTGTGCAGCGTATCTTATGTCTCTAAAATCTATCATGAAACTGAC
>NZ_JAEQDD010000101.1:0-34011 GCF_020737885.1 Microcoleus sp. PH2017_34_RAT_O_A
CTCTTTAAATAACACTTTGAGTGAGTCTGTAAGTTTCAACATGGCTTCAGTTTAGTTCATTCAGTCCGGGACGATTTATTTTTTGGAAGTCCCTAAGAAGGGGGGAAAAGAGTGTTCTCAAAGTCCCCCTTTTTAAGGGGGATTTAGGGGGATCGAGACTAAACTAGAAGTGCGCTTTATCAAGGCTTTTTGCTTGAGTCGATACTAGGATATATACTGCGTCCGAAGCTAGGTAGCCTGTCGCTGTTATTGCCAAATCTTGCGATTGCTTTCCTTCAGATCCGCTAACGTTCATCGCAATGACATATTCATCAAAATCCCGAAATCTAAAATCCAAAATCTCAAATCTAAAATCAGTATGCGTCCACTAGAACTTTTGCTCGAAGGATTTACCAGCTTCCGCCGGGAACAGCGCTTAGATTTTTCTCAACTCGATTTGTTTGCAATTACTGGTGCTACTGGTGCGGGCAAATCTTCACTGCTAGATGCCATGACTTACGCGCTTTTTGGTACGACAAATCGCAGTGGCAAACAAGTAGCTGATTTGGTAAGTCAAGGAAGCGAAAATTTAAAGGTGCAGTTGCGTTTTGCTGTGGGTTTGGCACAGTATCGGGTGACGCGGAGGTGGCGTTTTCGTCCGAAATCTCCCGAGAATAAGGTGATTTTGGAATGTTGGCAAGATGGCAATTGGGAAACTTTGGGGACGAGTATTGTTGCTGTTCAAAATACGATTGAACAGATTTTGGGGATGGATTTTGATACTTTTACAAGAGCCATTATTCTGCCTCAAGGCAAGTTTGATGAGTTTATTAAAGGAGATACTTCTAAACGCCGGGAAATTTTGCGGCAGCTAGCGGGATTTGAGATTTTTGAGCAGATGCGGAAGGAAGCAAACGACCTCGCAAAGTTGCTGAAACAAGAACGGGAAATGGTGGAAAGACAGTTGGCTGAGTTGAGCGCTCCGGCGGCGAATGAGGTGGAGCTAAAACGATCGCAACTTTGGATTTTAGAGCAGCAATTACCTCAGTTCGAGCGCGCTGTTATGGAAGCTCAGAAGGCTGTGGATGAAGAAGAACAGCTATTTTCCCAAATCACTCGCTGGCAAGAGTTGCAACAAGAATTAGCGCAATTAAATGCTAGTTCCGCCGAGATTACAATTTTAGCACAGCGTTTAGAAAGAGCGCAAGCTGCGAACCATTTACAGGGAGATTGGGCTTTATTGCGATCGGCTCGCAGTCAGTATGAAACTGCCGAAAGTGCTGCTTTATCAGCGCGGGAGCGGTTAACTAAAGCTCGCTCGGAGCTAGCAACAGAGCAGCAGCAATTTGAAGCAGCCAAAGCCAAATCTGAGGTATTAGCACCACAAATTAAGGCTCGCGAAGATGCTCTGGCTGCTGCAAAAGTATATGAAGAACAGCGCACTCAATTAGACAAAGAAGTTGCCCTCGCCCATAAAAATCAACAGGAAAAACTGCGGTTTCTTCAAGTAGCAGATAAAGAACTGCAAGCTGCTAATACTAAAATTCAGGCGGCTGGTTTTCGGGTTACTCAAGTAGCGGCAATGCTCGAAAAGTATTCGCCCGGAGGAAAGCGTTTTGAAAAATTGCAGGAAGTTGCACCTTTATTGATGGAACTTCAACTAATTGCCAAACAGGTAAAAACTCAGCGCGAACAGTTGAATAAATCTGTCGCCGAAAAAGCCAGCGCCGAACAGAATTACGTGCAGGTTGCGACTAATTTAGCAGCAGCAGAAATCAGGCTAAAAGAGTGCAGTGCCGAGTTAGAAGCGGTGGAAACTGCTAATGCGGAAGCGGCGCGTTTAGAGAGTGTTGCTGCTGTCAGGATGTCGCTGAATGCTGGCGATACTTGCCCGGTGTGCGGGGGGGTGCATCCTGAGAGCGATTTGCTCCCTGCTTTGCCGATTTCTAAGATTGTCGATGTTGCTGGTTTGCGCCGGAAAGTGGCGGCTGCAAATCAGGTTTTGCAAATTGCTCAAATGGCGGTGGCTGAGGGGAAAAGCGCAGTTTTTGCCTGCGAGCAAAAACAGTCAGAAATTGCTCTAGCATTGGAATTGACAGAGAAGAGAGTTGCTCAGTTGCAGCAGCAAATCACTCAAGTTCTGGAAAATCCGCAGTGGGAAGTCTTGCAGTTGCAGCAGGAGTTGGTTATACTTGCAGATAGCGATCGCCAATACCGCGAAACCGAGCAGCAATTCCAACTCGCATCCTTTGAATATAATAATTACGAACAAAGATTTAATTTTGCAGCGACGACTCAAGCAGCTAAACAGCAAGAATATCAAGATGCGATCGCCGAATCAGACCGTCGGAAGCAGCAGTTGCAAAGTTGTGTGAATGCGCTTTATCAAATTACGGAATATCAACCCTATGCTAATTTAGCAAAAGCTTTAGCAGAAGACAAGCAAGAGTTGGCAAATCTGCTGACAACTGCCGAAAAATCGTATCAAACCGCTCAAAATACTGCTATTCAAGCAGCCGAGAGAGAGCAACAAGCGGGGGAGGTTTTCGCACAAGCCCAAGCTAGCAAACAGCAGTTAAACCAGGATTGGTTAGCAAAATTAACAGCGGCTGATTTCACAGAAGAGACGTTTCTAGCAGCGGTGGCGCCCGTTAGCGAACAATCGCAGTGGGAAAATGCGATTCGGTGTGTACGCGAGTCAAAAATTCAGTTGGAGACGCGGGCGAAGGATTTAAGCGAGGCGATCGCAGGCAGGACTACCGATGAAGATATATTAGCACAAGTGCGATCGGCAAAACACGCCGCCCAAGAAAAATTCAAACAAGCCAACAACAACCGCGCCGAACTTTTAGCGTGGATTCAAGTAGCAGCCCAAACCCTCGAACAAGCCGAAAGACTGTCCCAGCAAATTACAAATTTCACAGAACAAGAGCAAACCTATCACACCTTAGCGCAGAATCTGAAATCCAACGAATTTCAATCCTACATCTTAGAACATTTAGAAGCAGAATTAGTCGGCAGCGCCACCTTGATTTTGCAAGAATTAACCGAAAATCGGTACAAGTTAAAAAACCAAGACGGCGAATACTGGGTAACAGATAATTGGAATGGCGGCGAAGCTAGACGAGTGCGAACCCTTTCCGGTGGCGAAACATTTGCCACTTCCCTATCAATGGCTTTAGCTTTATCAGAAAAACTATCTCAAGGAGCTCAACTGGGCAGCTTATTTCTGGATGAAGGATTCGGCACTTTAGATGCAGAAACCCTCGAAAGCGTCACTCAAATTTTAGAATCGTTGCGGCAGCGAGAAAGGCTAATTGGAGTGATTACTCACGTTAGAGGATTGGGTGAAAGATTGCCCGCACAAGTTAAAGTATTTAAGTCGCCCCAAGGTTCTAGAATAGAAATAGAAAGAGTTTAAAAGACCGGGCGGTTGGAAACCGCGTCTACACAAGCAAAACCCGCCTCCGCGGGTTGAAGATTTGCCCGTTAAAATTATGTTTTTTTTCTTCAGTTGTTTTCTTCAGTCCGCGGAGGCGGACTTCCCTTGTGTAGACGCGGTTTCAACCGCCGTATACAAACAAAATTAATCCTAAAAACAGACTTAAATTAAATGAAAAATTACCCAACTCGAATGCAATCAGTACAATCGCCAATCATCCCAGTAGTAGGCGAACTAATCCGGCAAAATCCGGGAACGATATCCTTAGGACAAGGCATAGTTTACTACAATCCGCCCCAAGAATCATTTGAAAAAATCCCCGACTTCTTCGCAAATCCCGACAATCATAAATACAAAGCAGTCGAAGGAATCCCAGAATTACAAGATGCCATCGCGGCCAAACTCAAAACAGATAACGGCATAGAAATTAACACCCAAAACTGCATAGTCGTTACCGCCGGCAGCAATATGGGATTTACCAATGCCATTCTCGCCATCACCTCGGCGGGAGACGAAGTTATCATTCAATCACCTTATTATTTCAACCACGAAATGGCTGCTGTCATGGCAAATTGCCGTCCCGTGATAGTAGAAACTGACGCCAACTATCAACTCAATATTGTTGCGATTAAAAAAGCAATCACCGAAAAAACGCGAGCAATTGTCACCATTTCACCTAACAACCCAACAGGCGCGGTTTATTCTGCCGAATCTCTCCGGGAAGTGAACGAGATTTGCCGCCAACACAATATTTATCACATCAGTGATGAAGCCTACGAATATTTTACCTATGACGGCGTGAAACACTGTTCGCCCGCAAGTTTTTCCAACAGCAGCGAACATACAATTTCCCTGTTTAGCCTTTCCAAAGCCTACGGTTTTGCGAGTTGGCGCATCGGGTATATGGTAATTCCACAGCATTTGCTGGTTTCGGTGAGGAAAATTCAAGATACCATCTTAATTTGTCCGCCGGTAATTTCCCAGTATGCAGCCCTGGGAGCCTTGCAAGTTGGTAGAGGTTACTGCGATAATTATGTAAGGGCGATCGCATTTGTGCGCCAACTCGTATTAGACGAACTCAATACCATCCAAAATCTGTGTACAATTTCCCCAGCCGCCGGGGCTTTCTACTTTTTCTTGAAAGTTGACACCGAACTCGATACAATGGAATTAGTAGAGCGATTAATTCGCGAACATCATGTAGCAGTGCTTCCCGGCACAACCTTCGGTATGGATAGCGGCTGCTATTTGCGCGTTGCTTACGGTGCCCTAGAAATTGCAACAGCAGCCGCAGGAATTAGCAGGCTTGTCAAAGGTTTGAAGACAATTTTAAACCAGTAACATAGGATATTAAAAAATGGTTGCAACTAACTTTAAATCTGAACGCATTCTTGAGAATGCCTCCGTTGAAAAAATTGCTACTTTGCGTGCTTTGATGGCAAACTATGACTTAGATTGCTATTTCATCCCAGCAGTTGACGAACACTTAAATTTATCAGTCCCAGCCGCAAAGCAGCGACGAGCTTGGATTTCCGGTTTTACGGGTTCGGCTGGCGATTTGTTAGTTGGCAAAAATTCGGCTTGGTTGTTTGTGGATTCCCGTTATTACGAACAAGCAGAGTTGCAAGTCGATGCCGGATTGATTCAAATATCGAAACTCGGCTTAGAAGGAAATTTAAGCTTAATTGAAACTTTAGAAAAACTGGCGACTGAATCTGCCCAAAAATTAACTAAAATTAGATTCGGTTTTGATCCGTTTACCGTAGCCACAGAGCAATATCAAAATTGGGTGAAAAAATTTGCAACAGTGGGAATTGAACTCGTACCGATACCGGAGAATTTAGCAGACAAGGTTCGACAAACAGCAGAGACTTTACCCGCGATTGACGAATCTCCTATATTTAGCTTACCAGCATCCCTGACCGGAGAAACCTGCGACGAAAAATTAGTCCGAGTCAGGGAAGCGATGCAGAAAGCCAACATCGACTTGCTCCCAATTACCAACCTCAATCAAATAGCGTGGCTGTTCAATCTGCGAGGCTCGGATATTCCCCACATTCCCATTTTCATATCCTACGCGATTGTCACCGCAGGTGCAGCATTTTTGTTGACAAATCTCGAACGAGTTTCACCGGAAATCGAGCAAGAATTGGCGGCGGCTGTAACTTTGCTTCCCTACTCCGACTATCCGTCAACCTTAGAACTTTGTTTGAATTTGCCGAAACAAGTTCGGGTGCTGTTAGATGCGAAACACAGTACAGCAGGCACTTACCAGTTATTGTTAAACCAGCAAAAAGCTAGTGAAAATAAGATAGAAATAGTTTTCGAGCCAAATCCCGTAGAAGGGATGAAAGCTCGGAAAAATCCTGTGGAAATCGAGCAGATGCAATCTGCTAATTTTAAGGCAAGTCGAGCTAAAACTCTAACTTTAAAGTGGTTGACAGAACAGCTAGAAAATGGTAATGTATTGACGGAGTTTGATGTTAAAGAAAGTATCGAAAGTTTTTATCAGCAAGAAGCTGATTTTCACATTTTAACATTTAGAACGATCGCAGGTGCGGGAGCAAATAGCTCGATCGTACATTACGGCACTCCCAGCCCCGAAATCACGCTAAAACCCGGAGAATTGCTGCTGCTAGACTCAGGCGCACAGTATCTAGCGGGAACAACCGACGACACCAGAACCATGATAGTCGGGGAACCGACAGCGCAGCAAATCGAACACTACACCACAGTTTTGATAGCACACATCAACTGTGCCATGCAGCAATTCCCGAAAGGTACAACCGGATCGCAGTTAGATGCGATCGCCCGTGCGGTATTATGGCAACAACAGCTAGATTACGGACACGGCACGGGCCACGGAGTCGGCGCATTTTTAGCCGGTCACGAAGGCCCCAACGGTATCAGCAAATTTGTCCAATATCCCCTCGAACCGGGAATGGTAACGAGTATCGAACCGGGATATTACGAACCAGGCTGGGGCGGAATTCGCCTTGAAAATCTCTACGTTGTCAGGGAAATGCCGTCTAAAAACGGTACGGCTTGGTACGGATTTGAACCGCTGACGTATATTCCGTTTGAGCAAAAATTGATAAATGTCGATCGGCTATCAACAACTCAACTACAATGGTTGAACAACTATCACGCTTCAGTAGTTGAGAAACTCTCACCCGTACTCGATACTGCTACAATCACCTGGTTGAAAAAAGCCTGTACTGCGTATTGAAAAAATAGGTACGTTGTTGGGCTTTAGCCCTCTTTCAAGATATAAATAAAGAGGGCTAAAGCCCAACAACGTACCTTGATTTGGATTATAATAAATTCGCCTTAAGCAAACGTCTTTTCAATCCAGAGCGACTGCTATATTTATTATGCAGTTGTTGAACCCGTGTGAAAAATTTAACTGTTTGTTTTTGATAATCCGCTAAATCTTGGAGTTTTAAAAGTAACAGCACTACTTCATCGTAAGAGCTAGAAGTTCCTTTTTGAATAAGAGCGTCTATATCTTCCCAAGCAGCCGTTTCTCGCTTAGCCAAAGCTTCTAAATCTCTGATTCGTGCAGCTTTAGCTTCCTGTCCTCTTCTTTCTTCTTCCTTCTTTTCTTCCTTTTCTGCGCTTGCTAAAAGCTGACGAATTGTTCGTTTACCGGGATTTTCCTCTTGTCTAACTTCTATCATTCCTGATAATTTCTTACTCAATTCAATAGACAGATTAGATTCTCCTTTGAGTAACCGCATTAAAAAAGTATCGACTTCAGAACGTTCAAGTTTTTTGATAGCTTCTTTGATGCTACTTTCAGGAATTGAAGGTTTAGCAACACTCGCACTGATTGCAGCTTTGAGTAGATGCTCATCGACTTCAAAAATATCGATAAAAGCCTGTAACGATGAAGATAACTTACCGAAATTAGGAGGAACAGGTGGTTCTAGCCCTTCTTCATCATTTTCATCATCTTCATTTTCTTCATCATCATCTTCATCTTCGTCGTCTAATTCATCAAGATAGGTAATCCCTTTCAGCCAAGCTAAATAAAGTAAACGATAATCTCCCTGCAAAATTTCCTGACGCAAACCTATCAAAGAGGATAAATTTCCTTCTCCCTCTATCCACCCATCAAAACCTTCTTCCTCATTAATAGAAATTTCTAAAATGACAAAATCATTAATTTCCGAAACCTCAACTATGTCTTCAACACAATATTGCCGCATCATCTCGATATCAATCAAACCTTTAGGGAAACGAAACATTAGTTGTAGCGATCCCCAATTAGCTATGTAAAACATAGCATCGAAATATTTGACTAATAATTGTTTTTCGTTGCCCGGTAAGTCTCCATAGCTATAGACAAAGATAGCTCTGCTAGAGCTGATTTGCGCGCGACTAGACAGTTTGCTGATTGCTTCTTGTTCGGATTGAGTCAAACGTCGATCGACGCTTTGAAACTCGTAATATTGATATTCGCTCATTTTGGGTTATTCCAAGTACATCGAAGAGATGGCAAAGGCTTCTTCCGGCGTACCGTAGAAACTGCCATTTGGGAACATACAAGGCTCGTATTTTTCACTGCTATAGGCGTAAAATCCCAGAGTCCAAGCTTCTTCATCACTAAAGTAACGCAGCCGACACAGGTGAAGGGGGTTATTTCGTCTTTGTTCTAAATATTCTTCACGAGATACGCGAAGCTCTTTGAACGGAAAATCTAAGGGGACATCAGGTTCTGTGTAGGCATCAACGTAACAAAATTGACTGCGAAAACGGATGCCTAGGCGAGTGTATTTACCAGCGTAGTTAGCAGCAGCATAATTAAGAATACGCTGTTTCACCCGTTCTTGAACTGCCGGTGGGATTTTAACTCCTCCTGAATGTGGATCTTTTACCCAAGGGGACATTTCGCTGCTCCGGTAAACTGCTGACAAAGTTAGTGTAGAATAACTTGCTAAGTTGAGTGGCCAACATTTAATCAAACTTGATAATCAGACGCTCAAGTTTGCGATCGCCCGATTCAATATAACCTTCAATATAACCATAGATATTTCTATTTTTGGAAAAAAGATTACGTTAACAATCAAAATTGCTGAGGCGGGTGACAAGGACTTTGAGACGCTTGCGGGGCAAAAAAAATTAAGGCTAGAAGTTATATCTAGCCTTAATTTCATGAAATAAGCTGGTGACAAGACTCGAACTTGCGACAGGCTGATTACAAATCAGCTACTCTACCAACTGAGTTACACCAGCAGTGAAAATTAATATAGCAAACTTATCGCCATTAGCGCAACCCCCTCAGCAAACTTTTTTGCAAATTCGCCCAAAACCTCTTCCGGTAAGGGCAGAACCGGAATTATCGTCTCCTGGGCGCACCCCGAGATCAGAAACCGGGTTTCTTCCGATATTTCTCGTCACTCAACCCAAATTTTTCGTAGAAACCCGGTTTCTAGCCCCTGTGGGTAAGTCGCGTGGTGGGGGCGGGTTTATCTAGATTGTTAATGGGAATTATAGATTGTTGGTGAACCCGCCCGTACAAGTATTGTGGTTAATTAGCGGATAGGATCTGAAAACAGCCAACTGCCAACTGCCAACTGCCAACTGCCAACTGCCTAATCGCAACACCAAATCTTAATTGTCTCATCCGCGCTGCCGCTGGCTAGCAAATTGCCCGAAGGTGCGATCGCCACCGAGTATACTGTACCCGAATGTCCCTCAAGAGTGCTCAACAGCTCCCCCGTCTGCAAACTCCAAATATTAATCTTATTATCATCGCAGCCGCTAGCCAAAGTCAAACCGTCCCTACTGATAGCAACCGAATCGCCCCGACTTACATAATTCCGCAAAATATGCACAGCCTCATTCATCCCTAAATTCGCTACACCCTTTCGCTTCGCAGAATTAGAATTTAAGATCCGCAACAAACTGCCCGTGTGCAAATTCCGCAGCTTAATCGTATAATCATTGCTGACGCTAGCCAGAATTTGACCGTCCGGCGCGATCGCCACAGAATTCACCCCAACATTCAAACCCGAAAGAGTCCGCAGCAACTTACCGCTTTCCACATCCCAAACCTTGCTCGTCGCATCCGAACTCCCGCTCGCCAATATCTTACCATCCGGGCTAAAAACCACCGCATTCACATTGTCTGAATGACCCCTCAAAGTCCGCAGCAACTCACCAGTTCGCAAATTCCACAGCTTAATCGTATTATCAGCCCCGCCGCAGCTAGCAATTATCTGCCCCTTCGGATTGATCGCCACCGAATTCACCTCCATAGAATGTCCTGGAAAAGTACACAATAGATCGCCATTGTACAAATTCCAAAACTTAATTGTTTCGTCCGAACTGCCGCTGACCAACATTTTTCCGTCATAGCTAATAGCAACCGAATTTACGCGATCGGAATGTCCCGTCAAAGTGCCAACTAATTCCCTTGTTTCTAAATTCCAAATCTTAATAGTTTTATCCCAACTGCCACTAGCCAGAATTTCGCCATCAGGACTAATCGCCAGAGAATTCACAAACGATGAATGTCCCGGCAGCGTGTAAGCGCACCGCCATTTCAGATTTTTTAATTTGTGAGCGAACTCCTTCGCCCGCTTTGATTTCGCCTCAGCTTCCTGTCTGCTTTTTAGTGCCTCCTCCTCCAAACGCTTGCGTTCCGCCCTAGCTTTCGCCTCTCGCAGTGCTAACCGCCGCATCTCTCCCTTATAGGTTATTCGCTGCTGCTCCTGAATTTCTTTAAGAGTTTCCATATACGGTAGGGCCCAATCTTGAGAAAACCATTCCTGAGCAAATTCCGCCTCTAAATTAAATAGCTGAGGTTCGTGAGTAAAATCTATTTTTAAATAATACAAATCCGCTAAAAAAGCCGCCAGCAACTTATGAATTGTCACAATTATTTGCCGAATAATCCGCAGTCTCACCTTTTCATCTTTCCCCTCGGCTTCCAACTGGTGATAAACTTCTTCCCAATTCCAAGGCTGCATCGCCACTAGGGAAACATTCTGATTGATGATTCCCCAAAAACCGACATGAAAATTAACTTCATAATCGCTGATGTCGCTGTACAATATAGCGGTTGGCACGGGAGACAAAACAGTCTGCAACCGCTCCACATCAATATCAGAAATAGGGTTTTTGAAATAATCTCCGTAAAACTGAACTGGAGAGGATTCTCCGTGCTGGGGGTAGTGCTGGTTCAAAAAAGTTCTCAACTTAGCCGGCAGCTCGATATTCAGATTGTGGCGAAACGAATCCGGGCAATCTTGGCTAATTTTGGCCGGAGCAACTAACAACAGCAATCGGTGCTGCTGCTGCTGCAAAATCTGTTCAGTTTCCTGCCTGCTCAAATTGGAAAACCAGTTGTCCCTGTCCCAAATAATTTGAATTTCGTTCAGCTTAACTCGAATTGCTTCTGATTGAATCTCCCGCATTAACTCGCGGCCAAGCCGACTAATAGTCCGCTGATCTCTCAATTCTTCCGCCCTAATTCGATTGGCGCGTTCTTCCTTTACCTTTTCTTCTTCTATGCTGGCGATCGCAATTAACTCTTGTTCTCGGGCCTGCTGCCGCTGCAAATACTTCACTTGTGCTTTAGTCCAGCGGGGGTCTTTTTTGATTTGCTGGTTCAAAGCAGAAGAACCAGACGGCTCAATTTCTGCATAGCGTTCGTTGACAGCGCTTGCTCCCAATCTTTCTCCCAATTCGCAGGCTACAGGTTTCAACAGTTCAATTAGGGTATCTGAGACGGGGCGAGGTAATACCATTTTAGATTTTAGATTTTAGATTTTAGATTGTCTGAGATTTCCGATTTTAGATAATCTATTAAATTTTAGATTGTCTTTCTTAAATAACTTATGAGATTTTAGATTGTCAATTGTAGAGGAGTTATTCGATGTATTGGAGATGTCTGACAATCGAATCAATTTCCTAACGAGATTTACTTGGCAGGCTGCGATCGGATTCCCCCCACGACGCGAAAGCCCCTAAAAAACACTATCTAGAGTCGATCGCCCTTTCTCCGAAACTCGCAACTCCAGCCTTTGACCTTTGAGGTCTCGCCCAGGTTTACAGCCTCAGCAGCAGCTTAACTTAACAATGTTTATATTCTTTACATTTTACTGCGAATCCAGGCGTACAGCACCGGGCAACTAGGCTAAGAGACGCCCGATCGACCTTTTTTTTTACCAATTTTTTTTGCTTATTGCCATTTCGCTCGCCCTTGTCTATAATCGTACTTCACCACCATAATTACGGTATCCCGACCTAATAACCGTACTTTAGTAAAGGAACAAATATAATGAGCCCGTGGCAACACCTAACTCAACAATTTCACCGACCACAACAGCTACCAATTAGCCAAAATCGATCGCTGACTGCACTTAAAAGATTTGTGTCGCTATTTGTAGTAGGAATAACTTTAAGTTTGGCAATTGTATCCTGCCAGCAGGGAACCCCAACAAACCCAGCAGCCAACAAAGGCAAAGTAGAATTAACCCTCGTTTCCTTCGCCGTCACCAAAGCAGCCCACGAAGCGATAATTCCCAAATTTGTAGAAAAGTGGCAAAAAGAAAAAGGACAAACCGTCACCTTCAGCCAAAGTTACGGCGGTTCCGGTTCCCAAACCAGAGCAGTAATTGACGGATTAGAAGCAGACATCGTACACCTAGCCCTCGCCCTCGACACCGCCAAAATCGAGAAAGCCGGACTCATCCAACCAGGCTGGGAAAAAGAAGTTCCCAGCGAAGGTATCGTCAGCAAATCCGTAGCAGCAATAGTCACCCGCGAAGGCAATCCCAAAGGCATTAAAACCTGGGAAGATTTAAGCAAAGACGGAGTTAAATTGATCACCGCCGATCCCAAAACCTCAGGCGTTGCTCGCTGGAATTTCCTAGCACTTTGGGGTTCGGTAATTAAAACCGGAGGAGACGACACCAAAGCATTAGAGTTTACCACCAAAGTCTACAAAAATGTTCCGATTCTGACTAAAGATGCCCGCGAAGCTATGGATGCTTTTTTTAAACAAGGCCAAGGCGACGCCTTAATAAATTACGAAAACGAAGTTATTTTAGTAGCTGAGAAAGGCGAAAAACCGAGTTATATTATTCCCGATGTGAATGTGTCGATCGACAATCCCGTTGCGATCGTCGATAAAAACGTGGACAAACACGGCACTCGCGAAGTCGCCGAAGCCTTTGTCAAGTATCTGTACACTCCAGAAGCCCAGCGAGAATTTGCCAAAGCAGGATTTCGCCCAGTAGATGAGACAGTCGCCAAAGAAGCAGAATTTGCCCAAAAATATCCCGCCGTCAAAACCCTATTTACAGCTAAAGATTTGGGAGGTTGGGGAGAAATTCAGAAGAAATTCTTTGATGACGGAGCCGCGTTTGACAAAATCCAAGGATCGATTAAACGCTAATTCCCGAATTACCCGCTCGTAGTGAGGACTTCAGTCCTCTCCAAACGGTTCGATCGTTCGGACTTCAGTCCTCCCCAAAATATTAGCTTTTCAAGGACTTGCATTCCTTACTACAAACGAAGAAATACTCAAACCTAAATGGCAGTATCATCTCCAGCAACCAACCCTCAATCTGCGATCGCCAATATCAAAAGAGCGATCGGCAAAATCACACTACCTTGGGGAATCACCATCGGCTACCTCAGCCTAATGCTATTTCTGCCAGTCACAGCCATGCTGCTAAAAGCCAGCACAGCAAACCCCGGCGAATTTTGGAAAATTGCCACAAGCCCGATCGCCCTTTCCGCCTACGATGTCACCTTCGTCACATCATTAATCGCAGCCCTAATCAACGGAGTCTTCGGCACATTAATAGCCTGGGTATTAGTCCGCTACGACTTTCCCTTAAAACGCATTGTCGATGCAGCAGTCGATTTACCCTTTGCGCTACCAACATCCGTTGCAGGTTTAACCCTCGCCACAGTTTACAGCGATAACGGCTGGATCGGTTCGCTATTTGCACCATTAGGAATCAAGATATCATTCACTCGCTTGGGCGTAGGCGTAGCCATGATCTTTATATCCTTACCCTTCATCGTGCGAACTGTACAGCCAGTTTTACACGAAATGGAAAAAGACATCGAAGAAGCAGCTTGGTGCTTGGGTGCTTCTCAATTTCAAACCTTTTGGCGAGTAGTTTTACCGCCGCTCTTTCCGTCAATTTTAACCGGAGTTGCCCTCGGATTTTCCCGAGCCGTTGGCGAGTACGGTTCGACGGTAATTGTAGCAGCCAACGTACCGTTTAAAGATTTAATTGCACCTGTTTTGATTTTCCAAAGATTGGAACAGTACGACTATGCAGGAGCCACAGTAATCGGCACTGTCATGTTAGGTATTTCCCTAGCAATGCTGTTCACAATTAATATTTTACAAGCCTGGAGGAGACGCTATGACGGCTGAGATCAATTTATCTAAAAATTACACAGTTCCGCCAGCGGGTTCGTCGCGGGGCAAAGAAAAAGCCTGGGTAAAGCCAACTTTGATCGGAATTGCGATCGGCTATCTCGGCCTCGTCTTATTTATCCCAACCCTCAACGTTTTTTACCAAGCATTCAAAAAGGGAGTCGAGCCATTTTTCGCCAACTTAACCTCGGCAGATTTTCTCTCAGCCGCACAGCTAACCCTGCTGATAGCTCTGATAGTTGTACCTATAAACACAGTATTTGGTTTGTGTGCAGCTTGGGTAATCGGCCGCAATAAATTTCCCGGACGCACCCTATTAATCACCATTTTAGACGTGCCGTTTGCCATCTCTCCCGTAGTCGCAGGTTTAATGATTGTACTGCTTTACGGTCGGCTGGGATGGTTCGGCCCGTGGCTGGAAACTGCTGGAATTAAGATTATATTTGCTTTCCCAGGAATGGTGCTAGCTACTGCTTTTGTCACTCTACCTTTTGTTGCCCGCGAAGTGATTCCTGTTTTGGAAGAAGTGGGAACCGATCAAGAAGAAGCGGCGAAAACTTTGGGAGCAAATGATTGGCAAATCTTCTGGAATATCACGCTACCGAATATTCGCTGGGGCTTGCTTTACGGTGTGATTTTGACAAATGCTAGAGCAATGGGAGAATTTGGAGCTGTTTCTGTGGTATCGGGAAATATTGCTAAAAAAACCCAAACTTTGCCTTTATTTGTCGAGGATGCTTACAAGCAGTACGCGACGCAAGCAGCATTTTCCGCTGCGGTAGTTCTCGGTTTGTTAGCTGTTGTTACTCTCGTGCTTAAGGAGATTTTGGAACGGAAAACTAGCATTAAGGAAGTTGACAGTTGACAGTTGACAGTTGACAGTTGACAGTTGACAGTTGACAGTTGACAGTTGACAGTTGACAGTTGACAGTTGACAGTTGACAGTTGATACCGCAGTTTCGATCGCCCTAAATCCCGCTTCTTAAGGGAGACTTTGAGAATACTCCTGCCCCCCTCTTGTTAAGGAGGGTTAGGGTGGATCGAAGGGCTAATCGTCAAGCAGTAGTACGTTATCCCTGAAAAGAAACAGACATTAGGAGGCCACAATGTTAAACCAGAACAATAGCGAACCTGAATTTGAGTCGATCGACAATTTCCACCAAACTCAACAATCAGACATACCGCACACTGAGTCAGGAGACAGCAGATTAACTCAAACCCGCATTCGCATTCGCATTCCCAAACAATACCATCAGGAACCTGTTATCTCTAACCTGATTTCGGAACACGGTTTAAAGGTGAATTTTAATGCAGCTTTGTTGGGTGGCAAAACTTCCGATGACCAATAATTTTTTGATGGTACCCGCCACGTGATTTATCCGTTGAATCAATCCCAAATCGAAAATCTAAAATCCTCTCTTCCCCCGAATTTATCCGTGGGGTTAATCTAAAATCTAAAATCTAAAATCTAAAATCTAAAATCTTGAAAGTGCTCTGATTTATCTGAATGATTTAGATGTGGAAATCTGGAGCAATTCCAATCATCCCGATGAAGAAACTTGGTAATTGGCGATCGATCCAGGCTGTACAGGCTCGCGCAGCCGTGTTGGTTATTAGTCAAAAGCTAAAAACGAATAACTTTGGAATCAATACCCTAAAAAATAACATCAGATTGTAACTAATGGCGATCGCTCGCCATTAGTTATTTTTTGCTTGACATTTATGACAATACGTTGTACTCGTTCGAGTCTAATGACATTAAAAACTGAGTACAAGCTTGACTCAAATATTTTTGTAAAAGCCGGAACAACAGCCCCCTTGAAAACTTCTACACAATCAAACTAACTTCAGTATATCCTATAGGGAGCACAAAAAAAACGTTTTGTCAATCTTCCAGGTAGGTGAAAGTTAGGGGCGATCGTCTTCGAGAGCTTCGCCAACGACAAAATCTACCCTAAAATTAAGATATCTCGCTGCTGCGTTTGGTTTGTGCTATGAATTTAATGTGTGTGTGTACCAGAGGAATTTAATCATGGAACTCTATAAAGAACGGAAACACCAGATAGTTTTTGCGGATTCACAAGTTAAAGATTGCGAAAGTTTAACAAAAACCGCGAATTCCGATACAGAAGTTATTATTCTCAAGGCCGATCGCGACGGCATCAAGCAAATCGCCGAAACACTTAAAAAACGGAAAAACATTGCAGCCGTCCACATTTTGTCCCACGGCGCAGCAGCCAGCCTGCAACTGGGCACCACAGAGCTCAATCTCAGCAATATTGAAAGCTACCGGAATTATTTAGAAACATGGTTTGCTTTGCCAGCAGCGGAAGCAAACTCGAACTCTTCAACTACTGCTAAACCAGAAATTCTGCTTTACGGTTGCAACGTCGCCGCCACAGAAGCCGGTGTTGCCTTCGTCCAAAGGCTGAGCCAGCTCACGGGAGCAAATATTGCCGCATCCGATAACTTGACTGGCAGTGCAGCCTTGGGCGGAGACTGGGAATTGGAAGTAACTACGGGGAAAATAGAAACACCTTTAGCATTTTCCCAAGAGGCGAGGGAAGCATATAGCGGAGTCTTAGTCGCTACATTTAGCGAACTGCAAGATGCGATCACTCTGGCTAACGCTTTGCCGAATCCAGATACGATTCTCATCACCGGCAACATCACCTTCGCGCCCGGACAAGTTCTGCCGAGAATTTCCACTCCCATCACCTTTACCGGCGGCGGTTTCGCCCTAAATCTCGGCAATAACCGGGGCTTCTTCATCGACAGCGCCACAGCCCCAGTCACATTTTCCAACCTGACAATTACGGGCGGCAGATCCGCAGGTGCTGTCGGTACAGGCGGTGGCGGCGGTGCAGCCGGCATGGGCGGTGCACTATTTATCAACAGCGGGGCTGTCACAGTTAACAGCGTCACCTTTAATGGCAACAGTGCTGTGGGTGGCGCGGGCGGCGCGGCTCCCGTTGCTCCAGCAGTAGCAGGCGCGGGTGGGAACACCGATTTTGCAGCTCTGTTTCCCTTCGTTTCCGCAGGTGGCCCAGGTCTCAACGGTCTCACAGGTTTGACAAGCCTCGGCCCTGGTGGCCCTGGTGGCCCCGGCGGTACGGGTGGCAATGGCGGGGCCGGCAGCGGCGGATTACCAGGTACTGGTCTTAACGGCGGCATCGGAGGCGCTGGTGGCGCTGGTGGCGCTGGTGGCACTGGTACTAACGGCGGAGTTGGTGGTACCGGAGGCACTGGTGGCGCTGGTGGTCTCGGAGGCGGTGGTGGCCCTGGCGGTGCTGGTGGCGCTGGTGGCGTCGCGGGCACTGGCGCGGCAGGTTTACCGGGCGCTGGCGGTGTTGGTGGTGCTGGTGGCTTCGGTGGCGGTGGCGGTGGTGGCGGTGTTGGTGGCAACGGCGGCGCTGGCGGCTTCGGTGGCGGCGGCGGACGCGGTACAGTAGGTGGAGCCAGCGCTGTTGTCGGAGCTTTCGCTCCCGGCGGTGTCGGCAGCGCAGCCGGCGGCGGTGGCGGTGCTGGTTTGGGCGGCGCAATTTTTGTGAATGCTGGCAGTTTGACCCTGAACAACAGCACTTTCTTCAGCAACACAGCCACGGGCGGCGCTGCTGGCGGTGCTGCCGCTACACCCGGCCAGGGCGCAGGGGCCGCGATTTTTGTTAACAGCGGCGCTACTGCAACTCTGACTAACAACACGATTACTGCTAACAGTGCTGCTGCGACTGCTCCTGCTCTTGCTGTGGGCGGGGGTATTGCTACTAACGGCGGTGCTGTGAATGTCAGAAACACTATTGTTGCTGGCAATACTGGTGGCGCGAGTCCTGATGTGTTCGGAACCTCTTTCGCCGCCACCAGTATCAAGAATTTGATCGGGAACATTGCTGGTAGCAATTTACCTGCTACCCAGCAATTGGCGGCGACTGTTCCTCTAGCTAATGTACTCGCACCTACCGCAGCACTGAACCAGGCTACAGGCGTTCCCTTCACTTATGCTTTGGCTGATAGCACTGCGACAGTGATTAATCCGGCGATCGATGGCGGAGATGTGGCGGCTGGGGCGGCTGCTGGCGCGACTGACGAGCGGGGTACTGGCTTTCCTCGGACGATCGGCGCTGCTGTTGATATCGGTGCCTACGAGTACGGCCCGATCGTCACAGGCGTCAAATACAACGACCTTAACGGTGACGGCGTTCGGCAGGCGGCTGAACCCGGTCTCCCAGGTTGGGTAATTTCTGTAGGCACGAAGAGCGCTACCACCGCAGCCGACGGCTCTTACACCCTCCGCGACGTAAAAACAAATACTGCGATTACAGAAGCCCCGCCCGCTGGAACGCCTCCCACTGCTTGGGTGCAGACTGTCGGCCCGACTCCGCCCTCTACAGGTATTGTGAATGTCACCGGCGCCAACTTCGGTAATTTCCAAAAAACTACGATCGCGGGCAAAACCTTCAGCGACCTCGCAGGCAACGGTTTCACTCCCGACGACACCGTATTAGCTGGCGTCGTAGTCAATCTCTACAAAGACACCAACGGCGACGGCATATTCCAAGCCGCCACAGATACAGTTGTCGGCACTCCGCAAACGACTACGGCAACAGGAGATTACAGCTTCGCGGACATCGGCCCGGGCAAGTACCTGATACAAGCCACTCCCCCAGCCAACTCCAGCATCTCTTTCCCCGCTGGCGCAATTCCGGCTATTCCGGTTACTACCCAAAGCGGTCTTGCCGTCACCGGGCAGAACTTTGGCATCTTCAAAAACATCACTATCACAGGTCAGAAGTTCAACGACCTCAACGGGAATGGGGTCAAAGAGGGGGCCGAACCAGGATTAGAAGGCTGGAAAATCTTACTAGAACCACAGACCTTTATCGGCACAGCAGTACCGCGATCGACTACCACTGATGCCTCTGGGAATTACACCTTTACTGACGTTGGCGCTGGTACATTCCTCCTGCGGGAAGAGCAAAAGACTGGTTGGCAGCAAACTTTCCCTGTTCCCCCAGCGGCCACGAGGCTTACTACCGCAAGTGGCGTTAACATTGCCAACACCACCACCCTTCCTACCAACTTCGGGAACTTCCAGGTTGGCAAGATCAGCGGGATCAAATTTAACGATCGCAACAAAAATGGTGTCCAAGATGCTGGCGAACCAGCGCTAGCAGGCTGGAGAATCTACCTAGATGCCAACAACAACGGCACGCTAGAGCCAACCGAAACCGCTACTGTTACCGATATCACCGGTAAGTACCAGTTCAACGACTTGCCATTCGCCACCTACAACGTCCGGGAATTAGTAGAACCAGGCTGGACGCAAATCGCCCCCGCAGCCAGCGCCACCGCGCCTACCCTTCCAGGTGCGTATACTATCCCTCTCACCAGCGGTCAAGACTCCCAAAACAACAACTTCGGCAACTTCTTCGAGGCGAGCACGATCAGCGGTCAAAAATTCAATGACCTCAACAACAACGGCGTTAAGGATGCCACAGAACCGGGTCTACAAAACTGGCAAATCTTCGTAGACACGAACAAAGATGGAGTCTTCCAACAGGGCGAATTGACTACCATCACGGATAAGGATGGCAACTACACTATCAACGACGTACCCGCAGGTACTTTCCAGGTAAGGGAAGTCCAGCAAACCGGCTGGACGCTGACAACTGCGCTCCCCGCCGACGTTGTTATAGCTAAGGCCGGAGAAAAACCCACCGGCATTAACTTCGGCAACTTCCTGCCCCAACCGGGCCAGATCCGCGGTCTGAAGTTCCAAGACAACAACAGAAATGGCGTTCAGGATGCCGGAGAACCGGGTTTACCCAATGTCCAAATTCAGTTAACCAAAGTCGTAGCTCCCGCGCCAGGAGCTCCTGTTGCTGTTCCGGTTACTACTACCACAGACAACAGCGGCAACTACCTGTTCGCGAACCTAGCGCCGGCAACCTACCGCGTTCGGGAAATCGCGCCAGTTGGTTTCACTCAAAGCAGCCCCAACCCCGCCGACATCGTGCTGGCTTCGGGCGCTATTGTCAGCGGCATCAACTTCGGGAATTCGGTTATAACAACACCGACACCTTCACCAACGCCGACACCGACGCCAGAACCACCTGGCAGGACATCGCCGACACCGACGCCTGCGCCGACGCCAACACCACCGACACCAGAGACGCCGACACCGCCGACACCGCCAACACCACCGACACCAGAGACGCCGACGCCGACACCGACGCCGACGCCGACACCAGAACCGACGCCGACACCGACGCCGACACCTTTAGTGACAGATTTGGTTTGTCCCGATTCTTTCCCCAGGGTTACCCCTCCGAATCTGCCCCCCAGTCCTTCGCGCAACGGTGTCATCAACGGCACTAACGGCAACGATACCCTCGTGGGCAGTGCCAATGCTGACTCTATCTTCGGGTTAGGCGGCGCTGATTTGATCTTCGGCCAAGAGGGCGGCGATTACATCAATGGCAATACCGGCAACGATACTATCTATGGTGGCAAAGATAGCAATACTATCTTCGGTGGTAAAGGCTTTGACCTGATCTTTGGCGATCGAGCTAACGATACTCTTTACGGCAATCGGGGCAACGACTCAGTAAGCGGCGACGACGGCGATGACGTATTGTACGGCGGCAAAGGCGACGACGTGCTATTGGGAGAAGCCGGCGACGACGTGCTATTGGGCGATCAAGGTAATGACACTCTCTGCGGTGGCGACGGTAACAATACCTTACTGGGCGGCAGCGGCGATGATATACTCTTTGGTGGCACCGGCGATGACTTGCTGTTTGGCGGCATTGGCAATGATACTCTGATCGCTAACGGCAACCGACAAGACTTTGTATTGGCAGCGATTCAGGGAATTGACACGATTATCAACTTTAGACCAGAATCTGATTCGATCCAGTTGGTGGGAGGCTTGGACTTCAATCAACTGTTGTTAACCGAAACTAACGGCTCAACTGCGATCGCGATCGCCAGCACCAACCAGACTTTGGCTATATTGGCGGGCGTTGTCCCCAACCGGTTAGCGGCAAGCAGTTTTAACGTGCTGGTGGTTTAATCTGTAGTCCTTAGTAGGCATTGGTTTCAACTTAACGTCAAACGTAGTGCCTGTCTGGCGATCGGGGCCAGATCCCCCCTAGCCCCCCTTCTTAAGGGGGGGACAGGATTTTTCTCAAAGTCCCCCTTCTTAAGGGGGATTTAGGGGGATCGACGCTCAGGGTAAACGAGAGATACAAAGGTTTTCGGGGTTAAGTTGACACTAATGCTATGTAGGATGCGTACTTCGCGCACCCTACTATTACCCGGACAATCAGGATGAGGGGAACGAAATTCCGTTCCCCTTTTTTGCTTAAATTTGTTGGAGATATTTCAGCAAGTCGGCCATTTCTTGCGGGCTCGGCTGAAACTGTGGCATTGGTGGGGTTCGCCCGCTGGTGACTTGGCGGATCAGCTCGAATTCGGATTTGCGCTCTGAAACTCGGTGCAAGTTGGGCCCAACTTGAGTCTCTCCGACGGATATGTGACACCCCGCACAGTTCATTTGAAAGATGGCGGAACCCTGAAACTGGTCGCCAGCAAGGGACAGCACGCTTTTGACGTAGGGATCGGCAACTTGAAACTGACGAATTGTCATCGTCGCCAACACGATCGCAAGCAACAGCGCGATCGCAAATATGAGCAGTCGCTCGATCGGGTTTTTAATTTCATTCGTGGCAATTTGGTGATTCAAAGGAGTGCAATTTTAAAATAGTATCTACAAGAAAATTTATTTCTCATCACATAGCTTAATCGTTTCCAGCGGGGATATCAAGATCACAGACCCCCAGAACTCCCAAGAATGGGAAAATTCATCTGTCTCAGTGCTGGTAATATTAAAAATAGATTGTTAAATCTTAACGTTAAGGAGCTCTCATGGTAGAACCGCTGCTTTCAGGTATTGTTCTGGGTTTAATCTTTGTTACTCTGGCTGGGCTGTTTTTTGCTGCTTACCAGCAATACAAGCGGGGCGATCAGTTGGGTATCAACAAGTAAAAGGGCCTAAGTCCCTCGGTGAAGCGGAGGGAGGAGATGGAGGAGAGGGGGAGAGGGGGAGAGGGGGAGATTGGAAAAATCTTTCTTCTTTCTTCTTCAGTCTTGCTTCTGTCAACTGTCAACTCTTGGGAGCATCTCAGTTTTGCATTTACAGTGCGAGCATCCCCGCTGGCGTATTTTACAATACGCGAGCGGGACGCTCGCACTACAAGAAAAAAAATGCTTTTTACAAAACTGAGATGCTCCCCAACTCTTCCCTCTTTCCTCTTCCAACTGTCAACTGTCAACTGTCAACTGTCAACTGTCAACTGTATCGATCGAGAATAGCAGCAGTTTCCACGCCTGTCTTTTCCCAGCTAAACTGTTTTGATCGGGCCAAACCGAGTTCCCGCAAGTGCGATCGAGCTTTGGTATCTATTGCCAGCTCGTGCATAGCAGAGGCTATTTCTGCGACGCTGTACGGATTGACTAACGATGCTGCGTCCCCCCCGACTTCGGGCATCGAAGATAGGTTAGAAGTGATGACAGGAGTGCCACAGGCCATTGCTTCGAGCACCGGCAGACCGAATCCTTCCCAAAGACTGGGGAATACAAGGGCGATCGCCCGGTTGATGACTTTCGGCAAATCAGCCGCGGGGAGGTAATTTAGGAATTTTACGCGATCGGACAATCCCAATTCTTGAACCTGGGCCTTCAGCAGCGGCGTATAGCGTTTATCTTCCGATCCCGTTATCCACAATTCGTACTCGGAATTATTAGGTAAAGCCGCAAACGCTGCTACAACTCGCTGGACGTTTTTATGGGGATTGTGGCGGCCCATATACAGGAAATAATTGCTAGTTGGTAAGTCTAGAAACTTAAAAAAACTGGTATCGTAGCCGGGAAAGATTCGTGTAATTAAAGAACTTGGAATCTTACAAAAATTAGTAATATCATTGGCGGTTGACTCGGAATCGCAGATGATATGTTCAGCTTGCCGCAATACTTGGGGAATGTAGTAGCGGTGATAAACTGCCAAAGGATCGAAGCGGCGGGGAAATCGTAGGGCTATTAGGTCATGTACTGTAATTATATACCGACAACCGCTAAATAGAGGAGCTTCGGGAATTGGCGAAAATAACAGGTTAGATTTTAGCTGTTTGTAAATTTTGGGAATTTGGGTTTGTGTCCACAGCAATCGGTTGATGTGTCCTCTGCTTCCTTGTTCTGGTGTGAGGTTCGCTGGGATTTCGTAGCAGTTATTATTGGGAAATTTTTGGGCTGTTAGTAAGGTTGGATTGAGGGTTTTTAGGTGGGGAAATAGGTTTTTAGCATAGATGGCTAATCCGGTTGGTTCGGAAATTAGGAAGGAGAGATTAATTAGTAGGTTGGATTCGGGGTTTGGCATATAATCAGATGAGGATTGCGGTTTTTTGATTGGGATTTTTTTTTGATTAACCGCAGAGGGCGCAGAGGGCGCAGAGAGAGAAAATAGAGAGAGGCAGGATTGAGAGATATTGTTGTAAGATTTATGAGGATTGCGGTTTTTGGTTGGGATTTTTTTTGATTAACCGCAGAGGGCGCAGAGGGCGCAGAGAGGAAGAGAAGGAGGATTTAAAGATATTGTTGTAAGATGTTGGCGGTTGCTTGTCCGGTTTTGTGCCAGCTAAATTCGGCCGATCGCGCTAAGCTAGATTTTTTTAAGTGCGATCGCACTTTTGAATCTGTGGCTACTGTTTGCATGGCTGCGGCTATTTCTCCGACGCTGTAGGGATTGACTAATAATGCCGCATCTCCGGCTACTTCTGGCATCGATGACAGGTTGGAAGTGATGACTGGTGTACCGCAGGCCATTGCTTCTAAAATCGGCAAGCCGAATCCTTCCCAGAGTGTGGGAAACACCAGGGCGATCGCCTGATTCATCAGTACGGGCAATTGCGAGTAGGGAACGTAACCGAGAAACTTTACTAAAGATTGTAAGCCCAATTGTTCCACTTGTGCGATCGACTGCGGCGTGTAGGCGTTGGGAGGCCCGGCTAGCCACAATTCGTAATTTGTGCGATCGGCTAAACTTGCAAATGCAGCAATTAATCTTTCTAAGTTTTTGTAACTATCGTGTCTGCCGGTATAAAGAAAATAATTTTTTGCTGGCAAGTCGAGACAGCGAAAATTAATATTATCACAAGCTAGGGGAATTGCGGTCATTTTCTGACGCGAAATCTGGTAAAAGTTAGCAACATCTGTCGCCGTTGCTTGAGAATCGCAAATAATATGTTCGGCTTGTCGCAAAACCTGGGGTATGTAGTAGCGGAAATAAGCTGTCAGCCGAGATAACTTTTGGGGGAATCGCAAAGGAATTAAATCGTGAACCGTAACTATGTAGCGGCATTTGGAATATAAAGGTGCTTCAGGAATTGGCGAAAATATTAGGTTTGAATCCAATTTATCGTAAATTTTAGGCAATTTAAATTGAGTCCACAGTAGTCTATTAATTTGTCCTTTCGGGCCTCGATCCGGTGTGATATTATCGGGGATTTGATAGCAACTATAATTCTCAATTTGCTGGGAAGTGAGTAATGTTGGTTCTAGGTGTTGCAGTTGCGGGAAAAGATTAGCTGCATAAGTTCCGATTCCCGTGGGTTCGGGAGTTAGAAAGGATAAATTTATTAACAGTTTATTGGACACGTTTTGAGTAAAAATAAACTTGTGATTAGTCGATATTTGATATCAAATCAAGTCGATTTTCGGCGATATCTGTGGGGAAATGGCACTCCCTCCGCTACGCTTCGCCCATTGGTGTCAACTTACGATCAAAAACTTTTGTATTTATCGTTCGCATCTGAGTCCAGATCCCCCTAAATCCCCCTTAAGAAGGGGGACTTTGAGAATACTTTTGTCCCTTTTTAAGAAGCAGGACTTTGAGAATACTCTTGTCCCCCCCTTTTTAAGGGGGGCTAGGGGGGATCGAGGCTTAACTTAACACTAACAGACACTGCCACGTCCTTACCCACAGCTATATCTGTATGCTTAAGGTCGATCGAGTATTTGAGCAATCTCGCCTGGATTTGGCAGCCGAATTGTAGCATATTCCTGGTGAATAATCTCAAAAAAACTCTTGACTTTGTGTTCAAAAGGTGCGAGTCTAAAGTTCTGACTGCGTTGCTGTGCACCAGCTTGAAGTTCTGCTAACAAATCGGGATGAGCAATTAGTTGATGTGAATAGCGGCAAAGTTCCTCAACCGTATTGAACAAAAAGCCCGATCGCCCGTGTTCGACAATTTCCGGTTGTCCACCGCCACAAAACGCGATCGGAGCACAACAGTTTTGCATTGCTTCAACAGTCGCCATCCCAAAATGCTCAAACCTTTGGGGATTGACTTCACCCAAACCGCAGCCATGCCAAAATATACTCGATTTAGCATAAAGCGATTTTACCTCATCTAAGGAACCATTGACTTTAAGTTCGATCGCCCTTGAATCCTGCTTCAACAAATTCTGAACCGTCTTTAAATAAGGATTTTTCGGAACACTGCTACCCGCTAAAATCAGCCGCCATCCTTGAAGTTCATCTGGATAATTTACTAGCAAACTGCGGAAAGCTTGGATGAGTTCAATTTGCTTTTTTGTTCCTCCAGCTTCAAACTGTCCCACAGCTAAAATTATCTTTTCCTTCGACACTTTAGCTGTAGCCATTTCCACGGGCGGATACAGCATAAAAGTGGGTTGCAAATTCCAACGTTTCTCCAACCACTTGACAGTAAATTGACTGTTGGCAATAATAAAAGTGTAATCATCCACAGCAAAATGACGGTTGCGAAAAGTATTCGGGAAGTGGCAGAAAAATACTGATATCGGCGACAGCGGTTTGACTTTTTCGAGTTGGTTGGCGTTGACAAAAATATCGTAATTTTTGCTTTCTCTGGCAATTTCATCAAAGGGATTTTCCATATCCTCAGCGATGATACTGGAATCGATGCACTGCATTCCACGTTTCTCGTAAAACTGCAACGGAATAATCTTGATTTTGCATCCTGAAACGTTGATTCCGTACCACGACTCTAAGTCGGAAACAGCCACGGGTTTGTTGGCGATAAAAGTAATCTCAAATTCATTTTGCAGCAGCGAGGCGATGGTAGCGACGTATTTTTGCCCGCCGCCGATAAAATGCAGTCCGTGATCGTAAATTGCGATCGACATTTTGCGATCGCCCCTAACCACCTCCAATCGAGGTAAAATGCGATCGACCTTCATTCTACTGTAAATCACCGCCAACTTTTCCGTCAACTGCGGCAGTACCGCTGCGACGATTTCCGGTTTCTGATAATCTAGCAGTTTTTTAATCGCGAAAAACAAACTCTCGAACAGCAAATCGTACTGCTTGTTACTAAAAAAATCCGAAGTATGAATCGATTTCACTAATTGCAGAGGTTCGTGTTTCGCCAAATACAAAAATCGATTGCGGTTGCAGAAATACTCGGTGAGTTTGCTACCTTTACTCGAACCTCGATACTCGTGATGGGCGATAGCTGCGGGAGTATAAAGCATTTTCCAATCGCGTTTTTGGCAGCGTTTGGAAAACTCTACATCTTCAAAATACATCACAAAATCTTCATCAATCGGCCCGACATCTTCCAGACATTCTCTGCGGAAAAGCACCGCCGCCCAACAAAGCCCTTCTACTTCCCTTTCTGTATTATACTGTCCCGAATCTTTTTCGCCAAAACCGACATCTTGCCAATAAAAATTAGGTAATTGCTGAATGCCCGCGCTGTTGATTCGCCCGTCTTTAAACAGCAATTTGCCACTAGCTGCACCAACTTTATTGTCAGTTTCTAGGCGTTTAACTAATATTTCCAGCCAGTGACTGTCAAGCGTTGCATCGTTATTGAGAAAGCCGATGTATTGCCCTTTTGCTTCGCTGATGCCGAGGTTGAGGGCTTTGGCAAAGTTGTTGGCGGTATTCACAAAAATGCGAACTTTTGGAAACAGTTGGCGCAAAGCATTAACCGAATCGTCTTGAGAGCAATTATCAATTACAATTAAATCGAGTTGTGATTCTGGATACGCAAGTTTTTGTAGGGATTTCAAGCAGTCTTTGGTGTGGCGCAGACCATTATAGTTAACTATAATAAATGAGCATATAGGAAGTGTAGTCATCTTTGATGCTTTATGGTTGTCGATCGCCCAATTGAGCGCTAATCTCCTCTAAAATAGCAGTATGTTGCTGCTGTACTGCTTTGATTTGCTCTACTTCAGACTGAAAATTTGCGATCGCCTGTTGTTGACTCTCAAGCTGCGCTGTCACTTCGGGAAACCCGCTGCTGAATTCCGATGTAAGTTTTTTCTCTAGAGTTTGTTGATTTTCTTGCAATTTTTGCAACTGTGTGCTCAAGGTTTGCACGACGCGGGTATTGGCGAAATTGTAAATTACTTGTCTGTCTAGTACGGGCTTGAGCAATTTTCGGACAATTTTTCTGACGGCGATGACTGCGGAACCGAGCCGCCTTTGGTAAGATGTAATTGGAATGTTATAAATGTCAAAGCCCGCTTTGAGAAGCGCAATGTCTTCGTCATCTTCATTTTGGGCGATCGCACTATTTGGTCTTTCCGACAGCGACAACTCAGCAATACCAATTCGCGGCTCCAAAGTTTGCCGCAGTTTATCTATAATTTGTTGAGTCGGTATTTCTTCGTACTGCAATCTTCCGCCTCCTTTAAATTTATGGTGCGCCGAGGGGCACCATCTCGTAGACGTAGCAACGCGCACCATCGGGTAAATTGCCGCTACGAGAATAGTGCAAATCCTAAGTTATACTAACTCGATTTGACTGTCATCACCAATCATAAACCGCAACGCTTTAGGACGCGGCGGCGCATTTGTGAGTTGAGCTCGCTGTCCGATCACGCTGTCAACAATTCGCTGGTGAATGCCAACAATTTTCGCCCCTTGCAATATTACACTGTGTTCGATATCAGCATCAACCATCGTCACGCGATCGGCAATACTGCTGTAAGGCCCGATAAAGCAATTTTCAATGCGGCAATTTTCCCCAATTACCACAGGCCCGCGAACTGTAGAATTAATGATTTCACTACCTTCCCCTACTTGCACTCGCCCGATAATTTGACTTTTGGCATCTACTTTTAATTCAGTTGAAGCTACAATACAGCTATCTAAAATGATTTGGTTTGCACTCAGCAAATCATCTTTTTTCCCGGTATCCAACCACCAACCATCTAAATTGCAGGCTTCTACGTGTTTTTCTTGATTGATTAGCTGTTGGATAGCATCAGTAATTTCGAGTTCCCCGCGGGGCGAGGGTTGAATTTGATCGATCGCCTCGTGAATAGTAGGAGCAAAAAAGTAAATCCCCACCAGTGCTAAATTAGACGGCGGAACTATGGGTTTTTCTACTAACTGTAAAACTCGCCCATTCTCATCAACCTTTGCTACACCGAAAGCACTGGGATTGGGAACTGGGCGCAGCAAAATTAGAGCGTCTAGTTTTTGCTTATTAAAATTCTCTAAAAACGGATCTAGCTGACTCTGAATTAAGTTATCTCCTAAATACATAATAAATGGAGAATCACCCAAAAATGGTCTCGCAATTTTTACTGCATGAGCGAGTCCCGCCGGCTCTGATTGTAAGATATAAGTAATTTTTGCACCGAAGCGAGAGCCATCTCCTGTTTTCGCCTTCACCTCTTCACCTGTTTCAGGACTAATAATAATCCCGATATCCGTAATCCCAGCCGCCACAATGCCTTCAATTCCGTACCACAGTATAGGCTTATTTGCCACAGGAACCAACTGCTTAGCACCCGTATAGGTGAGGGGACGCAAGCGTGTTCCTTTGCCGCCAGAGAGGATGAGTGCTTTCATTGGTGAAATCTAAGTTATCCTTTAGAGTTTGCGGTGCTGGCTTGATTTGCCTGCACTTGTTAGCTCTCGTTAATTTTAAAGCACGGCTACCCCGCTGGCAATAGCTGACCCAAAAGAAGGAAGAATTGACAGTTGACAATTGACGGTTGACAATTGACAGTTGACAATTGACAGTTGACAGTTGACAGTTGACAGTTGACAGAAGGAAGAAGTAATCAAAGCAGGGGTTTCAGGAATCAAGAAGGTTTTCAGTATAGCAACCGCCACATGGGTGAAGACATAAATAACTTCATGAATAGAGTCGATTCCCGTTCTGCATCAATGATTTGATTCCCGTTCTGCAACTGTCAACTGTCCACTGCTATATCTTAGCGGTTGCAATCCAAATGATTTATGGCGATCGAGCATTCAGTCATTTAAAATCTAAAATGGTTTAATAGCGGCCGTATCGGGCGATAACTTGACTACCACTATTCTTGTTATTTGTCAACCACGCCCACATCTGATCGCCCACAGAAAAATGCCACCACTCGTTAGGATGTTGCTCAAAACCAGCAGCTATCATCGCATCTTTCAATATTTGCCGGTGCAGGTGGTATTGCTGTTGTTGCGCGTCCTTGCTATTACCAAAATAATCGGGATAAGAACGTTCTGATATTTCATCAATCGGAGAACCCATATCAATTGGTCGATTATGTTCATCGACTAAAGTTACATCTAAAGCTGCACCTGTACTGTGAGGAGGAGGCGTCGCGCGATCGAGGCTCGGCACAGCCCAAAATTGATACACGTGTTCTATAATTACTTGGCGTTTGTCTTCGGAAACCGGAAATTCGCAGCCTTGAGCTACGGCAATTTGATTGAAAGTATAATCTACCATAAATTGCTGGACTTCCACGGGTCGATAAGCATCAAATATCAGAATTTTCCAATTTTGATGATTTTGCTGTAGCTGAGTTTGAGCTGCTACTAAACTATCTACAACTCCTTGCCGCAAATAGTAAGGTGAATCTGCTTTGCTGTTGTGATAGGGAGCACCCAACTTTTGATAAGGGTGCGGAATTTCAAAGGCAAAATCTTCTGGTGGAATTGGGACTAAAGGCTCGCCGCATTCGTCAATTTCTATTTGCTGATATGGTTTCATATCAAGGTTTTACCTACTTAATTATTACTGGTGAACTACAATTGTATCGCGATTCATTTCTATCAATGAATGTTCCTCAAACATTTCAACCAAATGCGGCAAATTATTCACAAATAAGTCTATAAGTTGGTTGTTATTTATGTTGCCAGTCGTCAATATTAACAGCTTGTAAGGTTGCTGGCTAATCAGAAATGAATCGAGAAAATCTCGATCTTTGGTGATAACAATTCTGCTTTCTTGCATTGAAAGCAAGTTAATTTCTGAATCGGGAGTTGCGTTGAGTCGAGGTAAATCCTTAGTATGAATAGTATCGCAACCAGCAGATTGCAAAACGCGTGCCAGACGTACTGGTAATTGTGCATCTACCAAAAACTTCATTACACTAATACTCGATATATGCTTTTCACTTGAGTCAGCCGTGCTGCAAATAGCAAAGCAGCTAGAATATCTTCATGTTCTAAATCATCATAATCATCTATAATTTCTTTAGCATTCATACCTGAACTAAGTAATTCAAGAATCAACTCTACTGGATATCTGAGACCGCGAATACAGGGTTTTCCGTGACAGATATTTGGATCGAGTGTGATGCGTTGCAAAAGTTGGTTGTCCATGTTTTAGGAGCCACTGTTAAATATATTCTAAGAGAGAGCGTAACTCTAGCTCGGTTTGTAGTAAAGACTTTAGTGCTCAAAAAAATCAGCGGACTAAAGTCCTCACTACAAACATTTAAAAAAATCCTAACTTTGGCGGTAAGCAACTACCGCATAAAATGGATCGCCGCCTCCCATCCCCAGCATTTGCATAAAACTCGGCAAGCTAGACTGTTTAGCAATTACTTCCGGCTTGCTAAATCCGGGTATATTCGCTCCTTTGACGGAATCAAAGTAACCCTGGACTAATTTTACCCGATCGCCCTCCGAACCTTCCCGCCAAGCCGCAATTGCTTTCTGATAAAACATCCGGTTGGAAAAACTGATAATTGCGACGCCCCCCGGCTTCAAAATCCGGTGCATCTCGGCAAAAATCGCATCCGGGTTTTGCAAATACTGCACCGAAACGCAGTTGACAACCGCGTCAAACTCTGAATCGGGCAGTGGCAATTTAGGATTTGCGTTCAAATTCTGCACGAAATAATGATTCAGTCGGGGATTTTTTGCCAACTCCTCTTCATTCATGCCGTGCCCTTCGACATGAGCAAATTCCATTTCCTCGGGCAAGTGAGACACCCAACTGCTCATCATATCAAAAATCCGAGTATTCGGTTTCAGGCGTTCCCGATACAAGTCGGTTAGTTGCTGAATGAATCCCTCGTCTACGTGCGTCACAAACCGGGGATAGGAATAAAACAGATTGTCGTCGGTGTCGTCTAACTTGGTGCGCTGATTTCCTTGGAGTGGCATAACGTGCGATGTGCGATCGTAACTTTACTCTTCTTATTTTACTAATAATTAAGAAATGTAAACAGATTCCCCAGGATGGACTTTCCGGGACTCGCCTGATCCAATTTTAAATCATTCTCTTCAGAGTTTACTCAGTATTTTTATTATGCAAGACTCTGCTTCATTCAGCTTGTCACCACAGATTCCGGCTCGTTTATGCGTTGATTCAGAACTAAGAATAGCTGAATGAGCGGCTTCAAAATAAGGCATGAGCTGGCTCTTTATAGACGGATCGATCGACTCATTTTTTTTTAAATCATCACACAGGCTAGACACGGCGCATTTGGCATCACTCATCATTGTTGTTTCGTAGGCTTCTTGCACCTCGGATTGGGCGTTCTTTAATTGCTGAATGATTTGATCTATTTTTTTTCTTTGCTCTTCGCACATCACATTAATCACTCCTTGAGAGACTAAATTATATAGGAATAGAACAAATTATTATCGTCGGTATTATTGAACTTGGTGTACTGATTTCCTGGGACTAGAATAAAGTGCGATCGCAACTTTGAGCTTCCTATTTTAGGAATAATTAAGAAATCCAAACAAGTTTGACGAAAATTTAGCTGTTTTTTGCGATCGAGCGTGGGCGATCGCCCTCATTGTACTGACTTACTTGCTGCCGACTCCATCTCAAATCTCAAATCCGATGACCGAAAATCCGCGATCGCCCCTTGACAGCTCCCAAATAACATCTTACACTAATAATACGAACGCTAAGTAATAAGCCGATGGTTACTATATCCACAGTCGATCGCAAATATCTAGCTAGGTGGCACGATGTTCTCGCCCCCCACAGCCTGGGCTACCGCATCAAACTGCTAGGGCAGCTAGGGACTCGCAGGTTGCAAGAGATACTCGAACCATTTGGGCTGACACCATTTCACTGGTTGGTACTGTGCTGCTTGTGGCAAGAAGACGGCTTGCCAACTTCCAGCATTGGCGACAAACTGCAACAGGTAGGCGGTACACTCACAGGCGTGCTCGATCGCATGGAAGAAAGAGGCTTAGTCCGCCGCGAGAGAGACACGCGCGATCGGCGGATTTGGCGAATTTGGCTAACGGATGCAGGCAGGGAACTGCAAGACGTGCTGCCACCGCTGGTGGCGGAGATCCGAGAGAAGTCAATGACTGGCATTTCCAAAGCCGATCGAGAACTCTTCTCCCAATTGATCGATCGGGCGATCGTCAATCTTTCCTAAACCGCCAACAAATAGCTCTTTCGACTGAAGCGCAGCAGCATCTACCTCAACTACATTAAAAACAACTCAAAAATACTACGCACTCTTAAAAAAAGCAGTCTTACTAAATAAAAACTACGTACCCTAACCAAACGACATCTTACTAAAGTATCAGGAGTCAAATACCATGAAAGGCACAAACGAAATCAACCCAGAAGAATTCAACGGTAACGGCAAAGGCAAAGCAGTAGCCCTCTTAGAAAAGCCGATCGACAACACCATAGCAAAAAGCCTACCAGTAATCCCCGCGCCAGAAACAGAAATCAGCGCCCCCGCAGAGCTAAAAACCAGCCCAGAAACAGAAATCCAAGCACCCCTGCCGGCGCCGGAAACGCCGAAGAAAAAAGCCCCGAAAGCGATAATTTTAGCAGCGCTGGGCATCGGGGCGATCGCAGCAGGCAGCTTTGGCTACAATTATTGGCAATACGCCTCCATCCACCAAGAAACCGAAAACGCCACAGTAGCCGGACACATCCACCAAGTCAGCAGCCGCATCAACGGTACAGTCGGCGAAGTCTTAGTAGAAGATAACCAACAAGTAAAACCGGGCCAACTGCTGATCAAACTCGACCCCCGCGACTACCAAGTTAAACTGCAACAATCCCAAGCAGCCTTAGAAAACGCCCGCCGCCAAGCCGAAGCAGCCCAAGCGAATATTTCCCTAGCCTCTCAAACCAGCCAAGGTAAAACAGCCCAAGCCCAAGGAGATATCGGCACCGCCAACGCTGGCATTTCCACCGCCCAAGCAGCAATTAGGGAAGCCCAACAAGGCGTACCCGCAGCCGAAGCTGCTGTCGCTCAAGCTGAAGCCGGCGTACCCGCAGCGCAAGCCAAAGTCGCCCAAGCTGAAGCCGGAATTCCCCAAGCCCAAGCTAAAGTGACGGAAGCCGAAGCCGGTATTGCCGCAGCGCAAGCTCAGCTAGTGCAAGCGCAAGCTAATCTCGTGAAAACGCAAGCAGATTATAAACGGTACGAAAGTTTGCAGCAAGAAGGTGCGATCGCCGGCCAGCAACTAGACGCAGCGAGAGCCGCCTACGAAGTAGCCCAAGGCCAAACCACCGCAGCCCAACAAGGAATTGCCCAAGCTAGAGCCAGGTTAGCCCAAGCCAAGGAAGGCGTCACCGCAGCGATCGCAGCAGTAGCGCAAGCTCAAGAAGGAGTAAAGCAAGCTGAAGCTCAAGTCGCCCAAGCCAAAGTCGGCATCGCCAGCGCCCAAGCTAAAGTCGCTGTAGCCCAGGAAGGAATCAGCACCGCCGAAGCCAAACTGGCTGCATCGAAGGGCGGATTGCAACAGGCTCAAGCTACGGGCGAGCAAACTAAGGTCAGTCGATCGCAGTATGATGCTGCTAAGGGACTTCCAAATAAATAATCATGCCAATACTGGCTCAGGGCGGTAAAAAATATCGATAAACCATTTACCGAGATTCAAGGGTTTGTCGTTGAC